>NZ_LTCZ01000423.1:11975-117767 GCF_001583455.1 Rhodococcus sp. LB1
AGATGCCCAGCGCCCGCACCGCCACGACGGCGACGCTGAGGTCCAGGACGGGCGGCATCTGCCACGCCCTCGTGATCAACCACGCCGACAGCGCCGCGAGCGCGAGCGCACTGCCCAGCGTGGCGACGCCGGCGGTGACGGCCCGCACTACCCGTCCCGGTTGCAGGTCGAGGAGCGGCAATGCCCGGATCAGCGGGTCACGCGACATCGGCGCTCACCTCGATCACCCGGTCGGCGGCCGCGAGCAGGGTCGGCCGGTGCCCCACCACGACGACCGTCCGGCCGGCGGCGGCCAGGCTCCGCAGCGAATCGAGCACGGTCCGCTCCGACGCGTCGTCGAGGTGTGCGGTGGGTTCGTCGAGCACCAGGACGGGACGCCGGGTGGCCAGCACGCGGGTCAGTGCGAGCCGCTGCCGCTGGCCGAGCGACAGTCCCGTTCCGCCGGATCCGACGCGCGTGTTCCAGCCGTCCGGGAGTTCGGCGAGAACCTCGTCGAAACCCGTCGCCGCACAGGCCTGTTCGAGGTCGACGACCTCGCCGATGAGCCGAAGGTTCTCGTCCAGAGTGCCGGGAACGAGAACGGGGTGCTGCGGGAGCCACGCCACCTGCGCCCACCACGCGGACCGGTCGAGCGAACTCACGGCGGCGCCCGCCACCCGCACCTCCCCGCGCTCGGGTTCGACGAGGCCGAGGAGTGCCTGCACCGCAGTCGATTTCCCGGAACCGTTGGGTCCTGTCAGCACGGTCACCGCGCCGGGTTCGAGGGTCCCGGTCAGTCCGTGCGGCGCCAGGCCGTGCCGGGACCGGACGTCGACGCCGTCGAATTCGAGACGCGCCCCGGCCGCGTCCACTACGACCGCACGGTCGGCGGCGTCGTCGGGACGATCGGTATCGATGACGGCGAAGGCCCGGCTCGCCGCGGCCATTCCGTCCTCGGCGGCGTGGAACTGGGTTCCGACCATCCGCAGCGGAAGGTACACCTCGGGCGCGAGAATCAGCGCCACGATTCCCGCCTCGAGTCCCATCTCCCCGTACACCAGCCGCAGTCCGATGCTCACGGCGACGAGTGCGACGCACAGCGTGGCCAGCAGTTCCAGCACCATCGACGACAGGAACGCCACCCGCAGCGCCGACATCGTGGTGCGGCGGTGGGCGTCGCCGAGTTCACGCACCCGCGTCGCCGGTCCCTGCTCGCGGCCCAGCGCGCGGAGTGTGGGCAGGCCGGCCAGGAGGTCGAGCAACTGGGACGACAGGGTGGTCATCGCGGTCAGCGTCTTGGCCGCCTTGCCCCTGGTGAGCAGGCCGATCAGGATCATGAAGACCGGGATGAGCGGGAGCGTGACGAAGATGATCGCCGCCGACGTCAGATCCTGAAATGCGATGACCGCCAGCGTCGCCGGTGTGAGCGTCGCCGCGAGGACCAGGGCCGGCAGATACCCGGTGAGATACGGCACGAGACCGTCGATTCCGCGGGTGAGCACGGTCGCGATCTCGTCCCGCCGCGGATCGAGCTCGCGCGGTCGCAGGCGGGTGGCGACACCCAGGACCTCCCGTTTCAGCTCCGCCACCACCCGCGTGGCGGACCGGTGCGCGAACCGGGACTGCAACCAGGTGCCGAGCACCCGCACCCCCACCGCACCGGCGAGCACCACCAGTTCGGTGGACCACCGCCCGAGGTCGGTGTCGTCGTCGACGATGATTCCACCGAGCACGCGGCCGATCATGAGCGCCGACACGATGACCATCGCGACGTTGACGATCGACAGCGCGACCGTGAGAACGAGATACCCGCGGGCCGCCGCGGAGTAATGCCACAGGCGGGGATCGACGGGGCGCCGGGAACCTCGCGCCCCGCCCGGGCGTTCGTCGGCCGGGCGGGGAGCGTCGCCTACCGCTGTGCTCATCTGCGCTCGAGCGGGAGACCGATCGACGGCGGGATGTGCTTGGTCGAGATCCGTTGGCGGAACACCCAGTACGTCCAGCCCTGGTAGATCAGCACCACCGGGGTGAGGAACGCGGCGGCCCACGTCATCACCTTCAGCGTGTACGGACTCGACGACGCGTTGTCGATGGTCAGGTTGTACGCGGCGTCCAGAATGGACGGCATGACGTTGGGGAACAGCGAGCCGAACAGCAGGGCCACCGTGGCGACGACCGCGATCGACGTGAGCAGGAACGCCCAGCCCTCACGCTCGGCGCGGGTGAACGCGATCACCCCGAGGAGTGCGGCGGCGGCGATCGCGACGAGGATCCACGTCCAGCCCTTGCCGTGCGCCAGCTGCGTCCACAGCACGAACGCGCCTGCCACCGGAACGGCCGGGATCGCCAGCCTGGACGCCAGTTCGACGGCATCCGTGCGTACTTCGTCGGCCGTCTTCAGGGCGAGGAACACCGCGCCGTGCAGGGCGAACACGAGTGCGGTCGTCAGACCACCCAGCAGCGCATAGGGATTGAGCAGATCGAAGAGGCTCGAGGTGACCTGCTTGTCGGCGTCGATGTCGACGCCCCGCACGATGTTCGCGAACGCGACACCCCACAGCACGGCAGGCACCCAGGACCCGAAGACGATGCCCCAGTCGCACCGCCTGCGCCAGGTGTCGTCGTCGATCTTGCCGCGGTACTCGATGGCGCAGATCCGGACGATGAGCGCGACGAGAATGATCAGCAGCGGCAGGTAGAAGCCGGAGAACAAGGTGGCGTACCACTCCGGGAACGCGGCGAACAACGCGCCGCCACCGGTGATGAGCCACACCTCGTTGCCGTCCCACACGGGCCCGATGGTGTTGAGCACCACCCGCCGTCGCGTGTCCCCGTTCGGGTCCTTGCGCCTTCCCAGCACCGGCATCAGCATGCCGACACCGAAATCGAATCCCTCGAGGACGAAGTACCCGATGAAGAGCACCGCGATCAGGATGAACCACACTTCTTGAAGTCCCATGACCGTCTCCCCTAGTACGCGAACGAGAGTTGCTCGGGCTTGCCCGGTTCTTCGGGCTCGTCGTGGTCGTCACCCGGTGGATGGGCGTCGTGTTCGAGTGGTCCCTCGACCGTGTAGCGGCGGATCAGCGTGAACCACACGACGGCCAGCGCCCCGTAGACCACCGTGAACGTGATGAGCGAGACCCAGACGGTCCACGGGGAGTGATTCGAGACGCCCTGGTCGACAGTCAGTCTGATCATGTCGACACCGGTCGGGTTGGGTGCCACGACCCACGGTTGACGGCCCATCTCGGTGAAGACCCAGCCCGCGCTGTTCCCGAGGAACGGTGTCGGGATGACGGCGATCGACAACCAGCCGAACCACTTCTTGTCCGGGACGCGCCCGCCGCGGGTCATCCACAGACCGACCACGGCGAGCAGCGCCGACCCGGCGGCCCAGCCGATCATCGCGCGGAACGTCCAGTAGGTGACGAACAGGTTGGGCTTGTAGTTTCCGGGCCCGTACATCTCCTCGTAGCGGGCCTGGATCTCGGTGACGCCCTCGACGGTGGAGTCGAACGTGCCGTCCGCCAGGAACGAGGTGAGCCCGGGGATCTTGATGAGCTGGGTGATGCTCTCGCAGTTGTTCTGGGTGCCGACGGTGAGGATCGAGAAGTCGGCACCGGTTTCGGTGTGGCACAGCGATTCGGCCGATGCCATCTTCATGGGTTGCTGCTCGAACATCAGCTTGCCCTGGATGTCGCCGGTGATCGCGAGTCCGATGCCCGACGCGACCATCACCCACAGCGCGAGGATGGTGACCGGACGGAACATCGTCCGGGCGGTCTCCTCGTGCTTCTTCGCCACTTCGGGTTCGGTGGCTTCCTTCGATTTGCGCATGCTGCGCACCATCCACCAGCCGCCGACGCCGGCCACGAACGTGCCCGCCGTGAGGAACGCTCCCGCCACGACGTGCGGGAAGGCCGCGAGCGCCGTGTTGTTGGTGAGCAGTTCCCAGATGCTGGTGAGTTCCGCGCGCCCGGTCTCGGGGTTGTACACGGCCCCGACCGGATGCTGCATGAACGAGTTGGCGGTGATGATGAAGTACGCGGACGCGTTCACACCGATCGCGACGAGCCAGATGGTGGCGAGGTGGACGAGCTTGGGCAGCCGCCCCCAGCCGAAGATCCAGAGGCCCAGGAACGTCGACTCGAGGAAGAAGGCGACCAGCCCCTCGAGGGCGAGGGGTGCGCCGAACACGTCACCGACGAAGCGTGAGTACTCGCTCCAGTTCATCCCGAACTGGAATTCCTGCACGATGCCGGTGGCCACGCCGAGCGCGAAGTTGATCAGGAAGAGCTTCCCGAAGAACTTGGTGAGCCGGTACCAGTGGTCCTTTCCGGTGACCACCCACATCGTCTGCATGACGGCGATCAGCGGGGCGAGCCCGATCGTCAGCGGAACGAGGATGAAGTGATAGACGGTGGTTATGCCGAACTGCCACCGGGAGACATCCAAGGCATCCATGGCTACTCCGAAACTGGGCCCGTAGGACAGGCTTCAGGGCCGGAGCGTGGGCTTCCGCCCGACCCTTGAAAACAACGTACTGCGGGGTCGTTTCCCCCGCAGGACTTTGCTACTACGAAATGTAGTAGACCTGTCAAGCCTCCGCGGACTCGGCACCCGCCGTCTCGACCGCGAGGTCGACCAGCTCCACGATCTCGTCGGCGAGCGGTGCGTCGGGCAGGGCAAGGCCGTCGATCTTGCGCACGCGCGCGGCCATGGTGACGCTGGAGATGAGCCAAACACCTTCCGCTGTAATGAGATCCGCCGGACGCAGCGCCGCGTACTCGCAGCGGAACCCCTTACCGGACGCCACCTCGTACAGCGCCTGCTGCGTCGTTCCGGGCAGGATTCCGTGCTCCGGCGGCGGCGTGAGGAGGTGCCTGTCGCGGGCGATGACCACCGTGGAACGTGGCCCTTCCAACACATTGCCCTCACTACTGACGAAGATCACATCGTCGGCACCGAGTGTCGCCGCATACCGCAGCGCCGCCATGTTCGTGGCATACGACAAGGTCTTCGCCCCGAGCAGCTGCCACGGCGCACTCGCCGACAGATCCACCGAATACCCGCGGGCCAGTGTGAGTACCGACACCCCGTCGCGTCGTGCCTCCAGAATCCGCTCGGGCACCGGCCCGACGGTGACGAAGGCGGTCGCGTCGCCACCGGACTCCCGGCCGCGGCTGAGCACGAGTCGCATCGCGCCCTCCCGCTCGGACCCCCACTCCTCGACGGCCAGCTCGAGCGCCAGGCGCCACTCGTCCAGGTCCTGCATGGGCAATCCGAGGGCGCGCGCCGACGCGACGAGACGGGTGAGGTGGGGCTCGACCTTCAGGGCGCGACCGCCTCGCACCAACAGCGTCTCGAAGACACCGTCGCCGCGCACCACCGCCAGATCGTCCGCGTGCAGCAGCGGGGCATCCGCGTCCCGCACCTCGTGGTCCAGTGTCACCAGCACTCGATCAGACATGACACCCAGCCTATCGACCCTGCTGACCGCCACCTGTGGTCCATGGTCCCTAGACTGGGTTTCGTGGTCGACAAATTGCCCGTCTCACCCAGTCCACTCCTCACGGCCCCGGGCGCGGTTCCTGCGCCCGAAGGCTCGCTCGACGCCGGCGTCGCCTGGCATCACGGCGATCCACTCGGCGAACAACGCAGCGCCGAACGTTCCGCGGTGGTCGTCGACCGTTCCCACCGGTTCGTCATCGCGATCAGCGGACCCGAACGACTCACCTGGCTGCACACCATCTCGAGCCAGCACGTCGCCGCGCTCCCCGACGGCGCGAGCGCCGAGAACCTCAGCCTCGACGTCAACGGCCGCGTCGAGCACCACTTCGTCCAGACCGACCTGGACGGCGTCACCTGGATCGACACCGAGGCCGACCGCGGACCCGGCCTCCTGTCGTTCCTCACCAAGATGGTGTTCTGGTCCAAGGCCGAGCCCCGTGAGGGCAACGAGCTCGCGGTCCTCAGCGTGATCGGCCCCGACGCCGTCACGGTCCTCGACGCGGCCGGTGTCGTGGCACCCGCCGAGCCGTACGCCGCCGTCGCGGTGCCCGGGGGCGGGTTCGTCCGCCGCATGCCGTGGCCGACCGCCGACTCCTTCGACCTGCTGATCCCGCGGGAAGGACTCGCGACGTGGTGGGGACGGCTCACCGCCGCCGGCGCCGCTCCCGCGGGAACGTGGGCGTTCGAGGCACTCCGGGTGGCCGCCGCACGGCCCCGGATCGGACTCGACACCGACGACCGCACCATCCCGCACGAGGTCCGCTGGATCGGCGGTCCCGCCGAGCACGGCGCCGTCCACCTGGAGAAAGGCTGCTATCGCGGCCAGGAGACGGTGGCCCGCGTCCACAATCTCGGCAAACCGCCCCGTCACCTCGTCCTGCTGCACCTCGACGGCAGCGCCGAGGGCCGGCCCGAACCGGGCGACCCGGTGACGGCGGGAGGCCGTGCGGTCGGACGGATCGGCACCGTGATCGACCATCACGAGCTCGGACCCATCGCGCTGGCCCTCGTCAAACGGTCCATCCCCACCGACACCGAATTGGTGGTCGGCTCGTGCGCCGCGTCGATCGACCCCGACTCCGTGCCCGCGGACGACACGGTCCAGGCGGGCCGCGCGGCCGTCGACCGGCTCCGGGGCCGATGAGCGAGGCGACCGCGACGCCCGGCGAGGTGCTGGACGTCTGCGTGCTGCACACCGAGCGGGACAGCGGCACCCGGCGGGTCACCCGTACGGCGATCGACAAGCGGCCCGTCGACGGCCCCGTGCGCGTCACGACCGCCGGACTGGTCGGCGACCACGTCTGCGACACCGAGTACCACGGCGGCCCGTTCAAGGCCGTCTACGCCTACCAGGAGGACGAGGCGCAGCGCTGGGCGTCGGAGCTCGGCCGCGAGCTGCCCGCGGGGTGGTTCGGCGAGAACCTCCGCCTCGACGGGATCGCCGCGACCGACGCCGTGATCGGCGAGCGCTGGCGGATCGGCACCACCGAACTGGAGGTGACCAGTCCGCGGACACCGTGCGGCACGTTCGGGGTCTGGGCCGCCGAGCCCCGATGGGTCAAGCGGTTCTCCGAACGCGCCGACACGGGCGCGTACCTGCGGGTGGTGACGGAGGGGTCGGTCACCGCCGGCGACACCGTCCAGCGCATCCACGTGCCCGGCCACGGCGTCACCGTGCGCGATCTGTTCACCGGCCGCGACCCCGAACGGTTCGTGGCGCTGCTCGAACAGCAGGAGAACCTCTCTCCGACCGTCGCGGACAAGGCCCGCCGACGGATCGCCGGACTGGAAGTGCCGGTCACGTATTGAGCATCGAACTGGTGGAGGTCGTACGTTCCGGATTCCGTGAGTGCGTGCACCGCGGCTCCGCGGTGATCCTCCGCGCGGACGGCGAGATCGCGCTCACCCTCGGTGAGGTGCACACGCCGATCTACCCGAGGTCGTCGAACAAGCCGTGGCAGGCCGTGACGATGCTGCGGAACGGCTTCGAACCGTCCAGTTCCGAAGAACTCGCGATCGCGACCGCATCCCACGAGGGCGAGTCGGACCACATCGAACTCGTCGAGCGACTGCTCGCCAGGTACGGCCTCGACGAGGACCAGCTCCGCTGTCCCGCCGATCTGCCCTCCAACGAACTCGCCCGGGCCGAACTGCTGGCCGCCGGTGAGCTCCCCCGCCCGGTGTACATGAACTGCTCCGGCAAGCATGCGGCCATGCTCGCCACGTGCCTGGCCAACGACTGGCCGTTGGACAGCTACCTCGAGCCGACTCATCCGCTGCAACTCGCGGTCGTCGACACGCTCGGGTCGATCAGCGGCGACGTCGACGCCGAGCTCGGCATCGACGGATGCGGGCTGCCGATCGTCCCGCTGTCGCTGACGCATCTGGCGCGGGCGTTCGCCCGGCTCGTCACCGCCGAGCCCGACTCCCCCGAGCTCGCCGTCGCCGACGCCGTCCGCGAGCACCCCTACCTCGTCTCGGGCACCGGCAAGGACGACGCGCGGCTGATGCCGGTCGTGCCCGGGCTGATGACGAAGGCCGGGGCCGACGGTGTCTACGCCGGCGCACTCCCCGACGGCTCGGCGTTCGCGCTGAAGATCGACGACGGCCACGAACGGGCCCGGTTACCCCTCGCCGCAGCACTTCTCCACAGGATGGGTGCCGAGTGGACCGAGGATCTGGCGGCCCTCGCGTCGCAGCCCGTGCTCGGCGGCGGCGTCCGAGTGGGGACGGTCCGGGCAATTCCGGGAGTCTTCTGAAGGCGAAATACCGGCATCGGGGCAGCTCGCGAGCCCGGTGAGACTAAACCGACACCGCTTCGGGGTGTGGATGGAAGCGCGAGGGACTTTTCCACGCTAGAGTGTGGGGCAGGAACTTACACACTCAAACGGGGCCGCCAAATTCCCCAGGCCGCCCCGCGAAAGCGCGAGGGGGTCAGCCATGGGCCGCGGCCGGGCTAAGGCAAAGCAGACCAAGGTTGCACGCGAGCTGAAGTACAGCGTACCGACCACGGATTTTGACAGCCTGCAACGAGAGCTCTCAGGTGGGTCGTCCAACTCGCATCGGGACGAGGTCTTCGCTGACCAGCGTGCCGACAGGGAGGGTCACTCCCGGGAGGATGACGACGACTGGCGGCGCTGAGATCTGAAGACAACGAAATGAGGGGGAGCCGATACCGGCTCCCCCTCATTTCCACATCTTCAGCCGGTCGGGGCCACTAGCTCGCCCCGTTCCGACAGACGGCGTCCGACCCTAGAACCGCGGGTGATCGCCGGCGAGAATTGCGCGCTCGGCCGACACGTCGTGCGACTTCTTGATGCTGCCCAGCGTCCAGCAGTCGATGTGGCGCGCCGTCAGAACGGCCAGCGCACGATCGACGTCCTCGGGCGCCACGATCGCGACCATGCCGACGCCCATGTTGAACGTCTGCTCCATCTCGGCCCGCTCCACGCGTCCACGCTGTGCGATCATCGCGAAGATCGGAGCCGGGCTCCAGGTGCCGCGGTCGAGTTCGGCGACCAGACCCTTCGGCATGACCCGCGCGAGGTTGTTGGCCAATCCACCGCCGGTGACGTGGCAGAACGTGCGCACGTCGGTCTCGGCGGCGAGGGCCAGGCAGTCCTTGGCGTAGATCTTCGTGGGCTCGAGCATCTCCTCGCCCAAGGTGCGGCCGAACTCGTCGACGTGCGCCGTCAGACTCATGTGGTCGATCTCGAGCAGGACCTTGCGGGCCAGCGAGTAACCGTTGGAATGCAGTCCGGACGAACCCATGGCGATCACGACGTCGCCGGGACGGACCCGGTCCGGCCCCAGCACCTGGTCGGCTTCGACCACACCGACGCCGGTCGCGGACAGGTCGTAGTCGCCGTCCGCCATCACACCGGGGTGCTCCGCCGTCTCGCCACCGAGCAGCGCGCAACCAGCCTGGATGCAGCCCTCGGCGATGCCGCTGACGAGTTCGGCGACACGCTCCGGGACGACTCGCCCGACGGCGATGTAGTCCTGCAGGAACAGTGGCTCGGCACCGCAGACGACGAGGTCGTCGACGACCATCGCGACCAGGTCGAGGCCCACGGTGTCGTGCTTGTCGAGTGCCTGAGCGACGGCGAGCTTGGTGCCCACACCGTCCGTGGACGCCGCGAGCAGCGGCTCCTTGTAGTCACCCTTGAGCGAGAACAGACCCGCGAATCCACCGAGACCACCGAGAACCTCGGGACGGCTGGCGCGCTTGGCCAAGGGAGCGAAGAGTTCCACCGCCCGATCGCCTGCGGCGATGTCCACTCCTGCGGCGGCGTAGGACGCGCCAGGGCGACTTGTCGGATCCTCGGTCATGTGGTTGTTACTCCAGCCTTCTGTTGCTCGTCAAAATCGTGTCGGTCGGGCAATCGAGTGCTGTGATTGCGTCCTTACGGTACCGGAGTACGTTCTCCGGCCGGATCCCGATGTACCGGCCTACGGCCGACTGAGGGCGTTCGCGTTGTCGTTCTCCCGCGTCGCGGGACCGCCTGCCGCGCTCTCGAGCATTCCCTCGAGAACGTTCTTTCCGATCGACGTCTCCGTGGGGAGCGCGATGGGGTACGTGCCGTCGAAGCAGGCCGCGCACAGTCGCGTCGCGGGCTGCTCGGTGGCCGCGATCATGCCTTCGGTGGAGATGTAGCCGAGGGTGTCGGCGCCGATGGAACGGCGCACCCCTTCGAGCATCTCGTCGAAGCTGCCGGGCTCGCCACCGCCGCCCGCGCCGTTGGCGATCAGCTCGGCCGGCGAGGCGAAGTCGATGCCGTAGAAGCAGGGCCACTTGACCGGCGGCGACGCGATCCGGACATGGATCTCCAGTGCGCCGGCCTCGCGGAGCATCCGGATGAGCGCGCGCTGGGTGTTGCCGCGGACGATCGAATCGTCCACCACCACGAGGCGCTTGCCGCGGATGACTTCCTTGAGCGGGTTGAGCTTGAGGCGGATACCGAGCTGGCGGATCGTCTGCGACGGCTGGATGAAGGTGCGGCCGACGTAGGCGTTCTTCATCAGACCCTGGCCGTACGGAATGCCCGACCCCTGCGCGTAACCGACCGCGGCCGGAGTGCCCGATTCGGGGACCGGGATGACGAGGTCGCCCTCGGCGGGGTGCTCGGTGGCGAGGCGACGGCCGATCTCGACGCGGGTGGAGTGCACCGAACGTCCGGCGATGACACTGTCCGGACGGGCCAGATACACGTACTCGAACACGCAGCCCTTGGGCTCGGGGTTCGCGAAGCGGGAGGAGCGGACGCCGTCGGCGTCGATGGCGAGCAGCTCGCCGGGCTCGATGTCGCGGACGAAGGACGCGCCGACGATGTCGAGTGCGGCCGTCTCGCTGGCCACGACCCAGCCGCGGTCCAGGCGTCCGAGGCACAGCGGGCGGATGCCGTGCGGGTCGCGGGCCGCGTAGAGCGTGTGCTCGTCCATGAAGGTGAGGCAGAACGCGCCGCGCAGTGTCGGCAGGAGCTTCATGGCCGCCTGCTCGATGGTGCTGTCGGCGGCGGCGTGCGCGAGGAGGGCGCCGACGACGTCCGAGTCGGACGTGGCGCCGCCGGGGCGCTTGTCGTTGACCAGTCCGGCTTCACGGGCGCGCTGCGCCAGCTCCGCCGTGTTGACGAGGTTGCCGTTGTGCCCGAGGGCGATGCCGCTGCCCGCGGCGGTGGTGCGGAAGATCGGCTGCGCGTTCTCCCACGTGGTCGAACCCGTGGTGGAGTAGCGACAGTGGCCGACGGCGACGTGTCCCGGCATCGCTGCCAGGGTCTGCTCGTCGAACACCTGGCTGACCAACCCGAGGTCCTTGAAGACCAGCACCTGCGAACCGTCGGCGACGGCGATACCCGCCGCTTCCTGCCCACGGTGCTGCAGAGCATAAAGTCCGTAGTAGGTGAGTTTCGCCACATCCTCTCCCGGCGCCCAGACGCCGAAGACTCCGCATTCCTCGCGGGGCTCGTTCTCGTCCTCGTCGGACGGGTTCGAAGAGAGAAGATTAGGACTGTGGACCGACAGATCGGCTCTGGTCACCGGGGTGCTCCCTGGGGATGGGCGTGTGAGGGGCAAGGTCAGTCTACGTGCCCTGCGCCGTCGCTTCGCCCACGGTGCCGATCGAACCGGCCCGACTCCCGGACGGACAGCCGAAAATAGGTTGGTTTCGGTATCGATCAGCATCCTCGAACCACAGAGCGGGGGCTTTTCCGATGGACGTCCGCAGCACGGCACCGACCGCCGCAGAACGCCTGCTGAGCGCGTTCGAAGGCGCGATGGGCATCCCCATTCCCGTGCACGTCCGATGCTGGGACGGCTCGGAGGCCGGCCCCGACTCGGACGTCACCATCGTCTTCCGCAACCGCCGGGCCATCCGGAGGGTGCTGTGGTCGCCGAACGAACTCGGTCTCGTCCGGGCCTACGTGTCCGGTGACCTCGAGATCGAGGGCGACGTCTTCCGGCTGCTGACGCTTCCGGATCTCGTCGACCGGCTGGGGACACTCGGCGTCCGCGGATCCGACCGCGGCACCATCCTGAAGTCGCTGTCGACGTTCGTCCGGCTCGGCGGCCTCGGTCTCCGTCCGACACCGCCGTCGGTGGAGGTGGCCCGGCGCCGCGGCCCCAAGCACAGCAAGGCGCGCGACGCGTCCTCGGTCTCACATCACTACGACGTCGGCAACGATTTCTACCGCCTTTTCCTCGGGCCGACGATGGTCTACTCCTGCGGGTACTGGGACCAGCGATCCGGCGACCGCGGTGCAATCGGGACGCTCGAAGAAGCGCAGAACGACAAGCTGGACCTGGTCTGCCGCAAGCTCGGCCTCCAGTCGGGCATGCGACTGCTGGACGTGGGCTGCGGCTGGGGTTCGATGGCGATCCACGCCGCCGAGAAGTACGACGTGTCCGTCGTCGGCGTCACCCTCAGCCACGAACAGGCCGAGCGGGCGCGTTCGAGGGTCTCCGAGGCCGGGCTGTCGGATCTGATCGAGATCCGCGTTCAGGACTACCGCGACGTCGTCGACGGTCCGTTCGACGCGATCTCCAGCATCGGCATGTCCGAACACGTCGGCGACTCCTCGCTGCCCGGGTACGCGCAGCACCTGCTCGACCTTCTGCGTCCCGAAGGGCGGTTGCTCAACCACGCCATCGCCTCGGTCCGGTCGCTCACCGGCACGGACAATTCGTCGGGACTGATCGAGAACTACATCTTCCCGGACGGCGAGGTGCTGCCGCTGAGCAGAACGGTCGACGCCTTCGAGCACGCCGGACTCGAGGTCCGCGACGTCGAGGCCCTCCGGGAGCACTACGCACTCACGCTGCGGGCGTGGGTGGGCAGACTGCGCGACTCCTGGGACGACGCGATCCGGCTCGCCGGCGCGGAGCGGGCCCGCACCTGGTTGCTGTACCTCGCGGCCAGCGCCCTGGGGTTCGAGGAGAAGGGCCGGCTGACGATCCATCAGCTACTGGCCGTGCGCCCGTCCGACGACGGGTCGAGCGGGCTGCCGCGCACCCGCGCGTTGTGGCTGGGCTAGCTATACGCGCAG
The DNA here is from genome assembly GCF_001583455.1 of Rhodococcus sp. LB1. Taxonomy (NCBI): domain Bacteria; kingdom Bacillati; phylum Actinomycetota; class Actinomycetes; order Mycobacteriales; family Nocardiaceae; genus Rhodococcus; species Rhodococcus sp. LB1. Next base: position 25,010 of record NZ_LTCZ01000423.1, read on the forward strand.
CAGCGGCAGCCAGTGGGCGATCTCCCCGGCGCGACTCCCCGACACCGAGACTCCGCCGTCGGCGGTCGCGCTGTCGAACTCCAGCAGCCCCGTCACCAGCAGCAGCCACGTCCGGGGGTCGGTCTCCACGACGTTGGGCGGAGTGCCGCGGGTGTGCCGGGGACCCTCGATGCACTGGACCGCGACGAACGGGGGAACCCGCACCTCCACGCTCGAACCGGGCGCGACCTGCTCGAGTGTCCGCGCGCTGAGCCGGACCGCCGCGGCCAGCTGGGTGCGGGACGGTTTCTCCTCGGAATCGCCGCGCAACCACGGACCGACCTCGAGTACGGCGGCCCTCAGTTCGGCGGGATCTACGGCTCGGCGCGACGGCATACGCTCAATCTACTGTGCGGGCCCGCGCGACCTCGGCGGCCACCGCCCCGCCGACATTGATCGAAAGGTGCAGCAGTGCAGGGGCTACGACGCTGCCGCTGCGTCGACGCAACCACTCGAACAGCCACGCGGAGGTGCCGGTGAGCAGCACGCTCGCGGCGACGCCGTCACCGGCGATCCGGGCCGCGCGCACGTGCCACAGCCCGAACGTGGCGGCGTGCAGGACGTGGGCCGTCGCAGGCGGCCAGGCCCGTCGCAGCATCGCGGACAGGACGCTGCGGAACAGCAGTTCCTCGTGCGCCACGGTCCCCACCGGGATCCGGAACCCCACCCAGCCGGCGAAACCGGTGACGCCGTCGCCCGCCGGCACACGCCTGCGCAGTGCGGGCACGCTCAACCCGAGCGCATATCCGGCGAGCGGAACCACCGACGCCACGGCGCCGTATCGCAACCCGGACCGGGCCTTCGACGCGGACAGGCCGAGCTCGTCGATGCCGTACCCCGCGGCGCGCGCTGCTCCCACGACCGACAGTCCGAGCGCGCCTCCCGCGACGGCCCGCCCGTAGGGGCCGAGCCCCGCACCGGGCAGCACCACGTTGTTCCACAGCACGGCCGCCGCCGCACCGGCAACGGACGCGCGCCTGCTCACTTCTCCGGACCCTCTGTCCCGGCGAGGGATTCGAGAGTGGACCGCACGCGTTCGGTGTCGACGGGGGTCCATCCCTCGGGCTGGGCCACCGTGATCCAGCCGTCGAGGACGAGAGTCCCGTAATTGTGGCCGTGCCCGTCCGGCACGCCGGCGGCGTTGGTGAGGTCGGCGGACACCTGCCAGAACGTCACGAACGGAAACCATTTCATCGACGGCGAACGATCCTCGCCCGGTGGTTCCTTCAACCAGTCGGGCCGGGTGAACGCGAGGTCCGGCGACCACCACACGACGGGATCCGACGGGTGCTGGACGTACAGGATGCGCGGCGACAGCCACTCACTGGTGTCGTCGACCATGTCGGCGGAGTCGTCGGCGAACCGCACCACCAGACCCGCCGAGTACTCGGGGTCGACCTCGGGAGTGCCGGGGTCGCGGCGCTGGATCAGCTGTCCCCACAGGCGGTTCGAGTTGGGCGGTCCGACCCACAACACGCCGTCGACGGTCTGCCGGATGTCGCTCAGCGTGTCGAAGGCGCCCTCCCCCGCCTGGGTGCCGAGACTTTCGCCGTAGACGAGCAGCTTGGGGCGCGTCGCCTCGGGTTCCTGCAACCACCGCTCGTGCACGCGGTCGATCAGCTTCTTCCCCGCCTCCGCGGCCTTCTCACGGTCGGCGAGGAACGAGATCCAACTCGGCAGGAACGAGTACTGGCTGGCCACCAACGCCGTGTCACCGTTGTGGACCAACTCGATCGCTTGCGCCGCAGTCGGATTGACCCAACCGGTGCCCGTGGTGGGGATGACGACGAGGACCTTGCGCTGGAACGCGCCGGTCCGCTCGAGTTCGTCGATGACGACGTCCATGCGCGCGTCCGGGTCCTCGGCGGTCTCGAGTCCGGCGTAGACCCGGATGGGGTCCTTGGCCGGGGTGCCGTTGGCCGCCGTGAGCTCGTCGGCGTCGAGGCCTCGGGACACGAAGTTGCGGCCCTCGTACCCGAGGGTGTCCCAGGGCGCCAGCGACTCGGGGCTGCCCGACTTCTCCGGGTCGAGTGGTTGCTCGACGCCGTCGCGGGTGGTCGAATTCTGCAGGCTGAACGCCGCATTCGTGGCGGCGTAGATGCCGCGCATCAGAACACCGTCGACGAGCAGGAAGAACAGCACCGTCACGATGAGGATGCCGGCGGTGGTGGCCGTCGGGATCGCGAGGTGCCACCGCCGGATGAGTCGTGCCGCGATCCACCGCACGAGTTCGCGCAGCAGCCGCCACACCGAGATGATCGCGGCGCCCACGAGCAGGCTCAGACCGCCCGTACGGATGTAGCCGGTGGTGGTGGTGCCCTCCGCCCCCATCAGCGCGGCGAGCTCACGCTGCCATGCCGCGGAGTATGCGAGCATCACGAGGCTCACGACCACGCACGTCACCGTCACGACGACGCGCAGGCCGGTGGACCACGGTTCCGGCAACGGCCACCACGACCGGTGCCGCAGGAAGTAGCGCCGCACCAGCCAGCCGATCGCCGTTCCCACCGTGTAACCGATCGCGGCGTTGATGCCGCCGATCAGCCCCTGGAACAACCAGTCGCGGGGCAGCAGCGACGGTGTCAGCGACCAGCAGAAGAACAGCGTCGCGAACGCGATGCCGGTGAAGTCGAGCCGAAGGAAACGCCAGGTCCGGTCGAGTCGGGGACCGTGGAGGAGTGCAGGATCAACCAGCCGCGAGAGTTCCCGCGGCCCCCTGTCAACCCTCTCCAATGCCCCCGATTCGACCATTCATCACCCGAACAATGCCGGCAGAGTTCCCTCGAACGTCGTGCGCAGCTCGGCCAGCGAGACCGAGAACTGGCCCTGGACCTCGACGGAATCGGACCCCTCGTCCACCACACCGATGCGCACCCACGGGAGATTACGGGCCGTGCACATACCGGTAAAGCGAGTTTCCTCGGTGCGCGGGACCGCGACGAGCACGCGGCCCGACGACTCGGAGAACAGGGTGACGAACGGATCGGCGTCGTCGGGAAGCAGGATTCGGCAGCCCGTCTCGCCGGCCAGCGCGGCCTCGACGACGGTCTGCGCGAGACCACCTTCGGACAGGTCGTGCGCCGCGGACACCAGTCCGTCGCGGGACGCCGCGAGGAGGATGTCGGCGAGCAACTGCTCCCGTTCGAGGTCGACCTTCGGCGGCACGCCGCCGAGGTGGCCGTGCTCGACCTGCGACCAGATGGACCCGTCGAACTCGTCGCGGGTGTCGCCGAGCAGGATCAGCGTTTCGCCCGGTTCCAGTCCGAGGCCGGTGGGGATGCGACGGTGCACGTCGTCGATGACGCCGAGCACGGCCACCACCGGGGTGGGCAGGATCGGGGTCGAGCCGGTCTGGTTGTAGAAGCTGACGTTGCCGCCGGTGACGGGGATGCCGAGCTTCGCGCAGCCGTCCGCAAGGCCGCGGACGGCCTGCTGGAACTGCCACATGACGCCGGGATCCTCGGGGGACCCGAAGTTCAGGCAGTTGCTGACGGCCTTGGGGGTCGCGCCGGTGACGGCGACGTTGCGGAAGGCCTCGGCGAGCGCGAGCTGCGCGCCGGCGTACGGGTCGAGCGCGGTGTAGCGGCCGGACGCGTCGGTGGCGAGCGCGATGCCGCGGCCCGTCTTCTCGTCGACGCGGATCACGCCTGAATCGGCGTTCTCGGCCAGGACGGTGTTGCCGCGCACGTAGCGGTCGTACTGCTCGGTGATCCACTTGCGGCTGCACAGCGCCGGGGACGCGAGCATCTTCAGCAGGGTCGCCTTCAGTTCGTCGGCCGACTCGGGACGCGTCAGACCGGCGGTGGTGTTGGCGACGAGGGCGTCCTGGCTCGCGGGACGCTGCACGGGGCGCTCGTACACGGGGCCCTCGTGGGCGACGGTGCGCGGCGGCACGTCGACGACGGTCTCGCCGTGCCAGGAGATGGTGAGCCGCTCGCCGTCGGTGACCTCACCGATGACGGTGGCGAGGACGTCCCACTTCTTGCAGACCTCCATGAACGCGTCGACGTTGTCGGGGGTGACGACGGCGCACATGCGTTCCTGGGACTCGCTGGACAGCACCTCGGCCGCGGTCATGCCGGTGGCCCGCATCGGGACCTGCTCGAGGTTGATGTGCATGCCGCCGTCGCCGGCCGCAGCGAGCTCGGACGTGGCGCAGGACAGGCCGGCGCCGCCGAGGTCCTGGATACCGACCACGAGCTTCGCGGCGTACAGCTCGAGACAGCACTCGATGAGCACCTTCTCGGTGAACGGATCGCCCACCTGCACGGCGGGCAGCTTCTTACGTCCGGTTCCACTTTCGTCGCCGTCGAAGGTCTCCGACGCCAGCACGGACACGCCGCCGATGCCGTCGAGGCCGGTGCGCGCACCGAACAGGATGATCTTGTTGCCGGCACCGGATGCGAACGCGAGGTGCAGGTCCTCGACGCGCATCGCGCCGGCGCACAGGGCGTTGACCAGGGGGTTACCGGCGTACGACGCGTCGAACACGGTCTCGCCGCCGACGTTGGGGAGGCCGAGCGAGTTGCCGTAGCCGCCGACACCGCGCACCACACCGTCGACGACGCGTCGGGTGTCGGGGGCGTCCGCCGCACCGAAGCGCAGCTGGTCCATGACCGCGATGGGCCGTGCGCCCATGGCCATGATGTCGCGGACGATGCCGCCGACGCCGGTGGCCGCACCCTGGTAGGGCTCCACGTAGGAGGGATGGTTGTGGCTTTCGACCTTGAACGTGACGGCCCAGCCGTCGCCGATATCGACGACGCCGGCGTTCTCGCCGATGCCCGCGAGCATCGAGGAACGCATCTCGTCGGTCGTGGTCTCACCGAAGTACTTCAGGTGCACCTTGGACGACTTGTAGGAGCAGTGCTCGCTCCACATCACCGAGTACATCGCGAGCTCGGCCTCGGTGGGGCGGCGGCCCAGGATCTCCTTGATGCGGGCGTACTCGTCGTCCTTCAGCCCCAGTTCCTTGAAGGGCTGTGCGACGTCGGGGGTCGCGGTGGCGGCGGTGACGGTGTCGACCGGGTGTGCTGACACTGGAGGTGGGGTCCCTTCCCTACGGGAGTCAAGAGAGGCAAGCCGGGAGTCACGGTCGGCGCAAGCCGGGTGGCGACGAGCCGTACGTCAGTCTATCCGGCGGCTCGCTCCGGTACCGACCTGGCGCTCCTCGTCCCGCTTCCTCACGCCGTCGGTGTGAGGAAGGCCGCAAGTGCGTCGGAATAGGCCCGCACGTCACGGGCGCCCATCAGCTCTCGCGACGAGTGCATCCCGAGCTGCGCGGCGCCCACGTCGACGGTGCTCAGCCCGGTCCTGGACGCGGTGATCGGGCCGATGGTCGAACCGCACGGCAGATCGGCGCGGTGCACGTACCGCTGCAGCGGCACGCCGGCCTGGTCGCAGGCGAGGGCGAACGCGCCGGCTCCGGCCGCGTCGGTGGCGTAGCGCAGGTTCTGGTTGACCTTGAGCACAGGTCCCCCATTGACGGCGATGGGGTGGGCGGGCTCGTGCCGCTCCGGGTAGTTGGGGTGCGTCGCGTGCGCCATGTCTCCGGACGCGCAGATCGATCCGGCCATCGTCTGCAGGAATTCTTCGCGACCGCCGCCGCGGCCGAGGACGATGCGTTCGAGCACGGTGCTCAGGAGATCGGAGAACGCGCCCCGATCGGACATGCTCCCCACCTCCTCGTGGTCGAACAGCGCAAGCACCGGCACCCGGTCCCCGGGGTTCTCGGCCGCCGCCAGCAACGCCTGGGTGCCCGCGTAGCAGGTGCCCTGGTTGTCGAGCCGCGGCGCACTGACGAGGTCCTGTTGGGTCCCGACGAGGGCGCTGGGCGCGAGATCGTGGGTCATCAGTTCCCACCCGAGCACCGCGTCGGCAGGCACCTCCGCCCGGTCGGCTACGAAGTCGATGAACGAGCGGCGTTCGGACCCCACCCCCCACACCCCGTTGAGGTGGCGCTGCGGATCGAGGTGGACGCCCTTGCGGTCCTCGGACAGGTGGATCGCCAGCTGCGGGACGCGCAGGATCGGTTCGTCGACGCGGACAAGTTTCTCCTCGACCGTGTTGCCGGCCCGCACACTCAGCCGCCCGGAGATGCCCAGGTCGCGGTCGAGCCACGAGTTGAGCCACGCACCCCCGTACGGTTCGAGACCCACCAGCTGCCACCCTGCCGACGACAGGTCGGGGTGCTGTTTGACGCGCAGGTTCGGGCTGTCGGTGTGCCCGCCGACGATGCGGAACGGCGCCGTCCGGCCCAGCCCTTCGGTACTCCACGCGATAAGGGATCCGCCGCGCACCAGGAAGTACCGGCCGGGCTCGCCGGGCCACGAGTCGGTTTCGTGCAACTCGGTGAAACCGTTGCCGGTCAGCAACATCGACACCGTCGCGCACACATGGAACGACGACGGTGATGCATCGACGAAGGTGCAGAGTCCCTGGGCGTCGGCCCACGTAGTGGAAGGCATGGGGTCAATCATGCAGGACCCGCTGTCACGTGTGGGGACCCGAGACGCAGAACTGGTTGCCGTCGGGATCGGCGAGCGTGACCCACCGGAAATCGCCCATCTCGTGCTGCGCGACCTCCGTGGAGCCCTCGGCACTCAGCCTGCCCACCTCGCCGTCGAGGTCGTCGGACGCCAGGTCGAGGTGGAGGCGGTTCTTCCCCGGAGTGGGGTCGCCGACCTTCTGGAACGCCAGCTTCTGCGCGGAATCCGGGAGGGCGACGACGTAGAACCAGCCGTCGTTCTCCTGCTCGATCGTGCCCGCCGTCTGCTTCGCCCACCACTTCGCGAGCGGCCCCGGGTCCGTGGTGTCGAACGTGATCATGCCGAGTGTGAGTGCCATGCCCGCAGAGTAGACGTGACCACCGACACGTCTCGCGGCTTCACAGGAACTCCTCGATCACCCGGACGGCGGCGTCCACTCCACCCGCAGAACGCAACTCGGCGGCGAGCTCCGCGCTGCGGCGCCGGACCGGCTCGGCGCCGACGTGCGCGAGCGCGTTCCGCAACTCCGCCGCCGACACCTCCGAACTGTCCACTCGCACCGCGACTCCCGCGGCGACGAGCGCGTCGGCGTTCTCGAACTGGTCGGTGGCCTGCGGCGCGGCGATCATCGGCGTTCCGGTGAACATTCCCTCACTGGACCCGCCCATGCCGGCGTGGGTGAGGAACGCGTCGGCCTGCCCGAGGATGTCGAACTGGGGCACCCACCGGTGGACCTCGACGTTGCCGGGCACGGTTCCGAGTTCGGCGACGTCGACGTGCCGGCCGATCTGCAGAACGACGTGCCAGCCGTCGAGGTCGCCGAACGCCTCGATGCAGCGCCGGTAGAAGTCGGCGTGGTCGGTGAACGCGGTGCCGAGCGAGATGAGCAGCACCCTTCCCGCGTCTGCCGGACGCTGCCACCGGCCGTCGGCGGGCCGCCGGGTGGGCAGGGCCGGTCCGACGAACGTGTAGACGTCCTCGTCGACGCGGTCGGCATTGGGCTGCATAGATTTCGCGATCAGCACGACCGCCCGGGCCGGGCGCCCGTAGAATTCGTCAGGGTCCGTCTCGACACCGTTGTCCCGCAGCAGCTTCCCTTGCCGCTCGTACAGCGCGGCGCCGCGCGGGTCCGCCCGCATCGTGCCGACGAACGACTTCATGTCGTCTTCGTAGCCCTCCCACGCCACGTACGTCGGCGACAATTGCACGATCGGGACGCCCCATTCCTCGGCGAGGACGCGGGCGGGACCTCCCGCGATGTCGTAGAGGAACAGGTCGGGGCGGTCGTCCTCGTACAGCGCCCGCAGTTGGGGCAGCATCGACTCGTATTCGGCCTGGAACAGAGTGAGCTGATCGATGGTGTCGCCCTCCCAGGACTTCTCGGACTCCTCCGTCGCACCCGCGGTGTTCACGCGCGGCAACGTCGAGGCGTATTCCTTGAATTCCGCTCCGGCGCTCTCGACGACGTCCTTCACGGCGGCGTCGTTGGCGTACGTCACGCGGTGCCCGCGCGTGACGAGTTCGCGGAGAATCTCCAGGCTCGGGTTGACGTGCCCGGGCGCCGGAATGCTGACCATGGCGATGTGTGAGCGGGTCATCTTCATCCTTCCAATACGGAACGGTCCGTCTCGGTCAAGAGTGACACGTGGGGAAAATCGAGTCAAGACGATACGTCTCGTCTGGTCTACGATCCGTTCATGCCGTCCGCCGACAATCCCCGCCGTTCCGAACGGTCCCGCGCCGCGATACTGCAGGCCACGCAGGAACTGATCCGCGAACAGCCCTACGCGAAGATCAGCGTCGAAGGCATCGCCGCACGCGCCAAGGTCGGGAAACAGACCATCTACCGGTGGTGGCGATCCAAGGGCGCGCTCGTCGTGGACGCCCTGCACGAACAGAACGCGGCCGGCGCCCACCAGACCATGGCCCTCCCGGACACCGGCGACCTCGCCGCCGACATGCGGCTGGTCCTGCGGGCCACGGTCGACGAGTTCACCTCACCCGATTTCGAACCGCTGTTCCGGGCGCTGTCCATCGAATCGCTGCAGGATCCCGCACTGCAGGAACAGATCGTCGAGCGGATCTACCGGCCGCAGTTCGAGTTCGTCGCGGCGCGGTTCCGCTCCGCGCAGGATGCGGGGCAGGTGCGGCCCGACGTCGACCTCGCCCTCGCGTTCGAGCTGTTCATGGCGCCGATGTTCTACCGCTGGCAGAGCGGGGCGCATCCCCTCACCCACGACCACGCGGACGCCGTCGTCGACCTGGCGATGCGCGCCCTCGCACCCTGACGGCCGGGATCAGCGGGCGTCGTCGACGAATCCGAAATCGCCGTCCGCCAGGTCTTCGACGTGGACGGCACGACCCGACGCGTCGGCGAGGGGAATCTTCCAGTTCGAATACTGGGTCTCGTCGGTGCCCGGCTGATTCTGGACGCGGTACTCCCCCACCAGGTCGGCGAGAGCGACACCCGACAGCAACGACGGGCTCCGGTTGATCAGCCGGTACAACGCCTTCACGGTGTCGGGTATCGACGCGTCGTCGGCCAGCAGCCCGCGGTCGCGCGCCAATTGCAGCACGGCCTCGCGCTGCCGGGCGTCGTGTTCCTTCTCGAGTTCGAGGTCGCGTTCGAGGAGCCCGAGCCGCGAGCGCAATTCGATGTGTTCGCCGGCCAGGTATCCGGCGGTCGGCGGAAGATCGTGCGTGGTAACGGATGTCAGGCACAGGGTCCGGTACTGCTCCGGCGGTGTCGGCCGCTCGCCGTCGTGCTCGAACCACAGGATCGACGTCCCCAGGATCCCGCGCTCGGCAAGGTAGTCCTGGACCGCGGGCTCGAAAACCCCGAGGTCCTCGCCGATCACCACGGCGCCTGCCCGCTCGGCCTCGAGCGCGAGGATCCCGACGAGAGCCTCGTGGTCGTAGGAGACATACGTTCCGTCCGCAGGCGACTCCGCGTCGGCGGGGATCCACCACAGCCGGAACAGCCCCAGGATGTGATCGACCCGCAGCCCACCTGCGTGCTTCAGCACGGTGCGCAGCATGTCGCGGTACGGGGCGTACCCCAGTTCGGCCAGCCGATCAGGACGCCACGGCGGCTGATTCCATTGCTGACCCTGCTGATTGAAGTCGTCGGGAGGAGCGCCGACGGTAATGCCCTCTGCCAGGGCCGTTCCCAGCGACCACGCGTCCGCACCCCCGCGCTGGACCCCGACCGCGAGATCGTGCACGATCCCGATGTCCATGCCTGCCGAGCGCGCCGCATCCTGTGCGTCGGAAAGCTGCTCGTCGCAGACCCATTGCAGCCACGAGTAGAACTCGATTCGCGGCGCGAGCTTACGCCGCTGCGCCTGCACCCAGTCGCTGTCGGGCGCACCGGCCTTCGTCGTCCATCGCGGGTCGCCGGGTGGCAGTTTCTCGGTGAGCGCGCACCAGGTCGCGAAGTCCTGCAGCCCGTCCCCCTCGTCGCGGCAGAACTCCTCGAATGCGTGCTGCCTGCTCGGGCTGCGCTCGATCCGGAAGACCCGTTCGAGCACCCGGAGTTTGGCCCGGTACGACGGGTTGCGGTCGATCCGGTCGGACCGGTCGTTCGCCCGGTCGAATCGCGCTGCGGCGTCGCGCATCCGCGCATGGCGTCGCGTCGAGAGGTACGCCGTCTCCGGGATGTTCTCGACACGGATGTACATCGGGTTGACGTAGCGGCGGGTGGTCGGCAGGTACGGCGACGCCTCGATCGGTGGGCGGGGCTGCGCGGCATGCAGTGGGTTGACCAGAACGTAGTCGGCGCCGTGGACGGAACCGAAGATCGATGCGAGATCCGCGAGGTCGCCGAAGTCCCCGACACCCCAGGAACGACGTGAGCGGATCGAGTACAACTGCGTGAGCACACCCCAGCGCCGGCGGTCGCTCAGTGCGTCGGACGTCGACAAACGCGCCGGTGTCACGACGAGTGTGCACGACGAGGACGCGAGCGAGGTGGACGCCCGCACCGTGTGCCACCCGCACGGGACGTCGGAGGGGACGACGAACGTCGCGCGGCCGACCAGGGCGCCGTCGACCTCCCGCGGATCGACCCACACCTGGAGCTGGTGCGCCGGAACCGTCCCGCCCGATTCCGTGTCGATCGTGACGTCCACCGCCTCGCCGTGTGGAACGTGGACCACGAAACGGGTCTCGAACCCGTCCCTGCCGACGACGACGGGCGGCAGCATCCGTCGCCACGGTGCCGCGTCGCATTCGGACAGGGCGCGCCGCACCTCGTCCTCCGTTCCGGCGGGAACGTCCAGGGCCGAGAGGACGCTGCGGAGCGTGTCGTCGCGCACGTCGTGGCGCTGCTGATCCCAACCCCGGTACGACGTCGCAACCCCGTGCCGGGCGGCGAGGTCACGCAACTGCTCGGTGTACGTCATCCCGTCGATCGTGCCAGTTCACCTCGGAATCTGCGCGGCTTCCGACCCGTGCCACGGCGGTCGGTGCGTCGCGGCGTGATTGGCCCTGCGCCCGGCGGGGTAACTGTGGAGTAATCAGACGCACGACGTCCACGGTGAGCCCGCGAGGGAATGCCGTGGACGCACCACGATGCGACCGGCGACAGAGGAGTCTTCGATGCTGCTACGTCTTCCCGGAGTCTATCGCCCGCAACACGATACGCAGTTGCTGGCCGACGTCTTGGCGGCGGAGCCACTCGGACCCCACTCCCGGGTGCTCGACCTCTGCGCGGGGACCGGCGCGCTGAGCGTGCGCGCCGCCGCTGCGGGTGCAGGCCGGGTGACTGCGGTGGACGTGTCGAGGCGAGCAGCGATCAGCATCAGACTCAATGCCCTTGTCGGAGGGCACCGGATCCGGGTGATTCACGGAGATCTCGTCGAGCAGGTTCGCGAGGAACGGTTCGACGTCGTCGTGTCCAACCCGCCGTACGTTCCGGCACTGGTCGATGCCGTGCCCGACCGTGGCCCGGCACGGGCCTGGGACGCGGGGAAGAACGGTCGCGCACTGCTCGATCGGATCTGCTGCCAGGCCCCCGACGTTCTCGTCGCCGGTGGTGTTCTGCTGCTGGCGCAGTCCAGCCTGAGCGGGGTCGAGAAAACTCTGACGATGCTCGAGGAACAGAACATGCGGGTCGACGTCGCCGCGACCGCCGAGATCCCCTTCGGACCGGTCCTCGTCGAACGCAGGGGCATGCTCGAGCGGAGAGGGCTCATCGAGGTCGGCCAGACCCGCGAAGAGATCGTGGTGATCCGCGCCGTCAAGTAGACACCGAATATGTGCCACAACATTTTTCAGTGCCCACACCGAGGCCTGGGACTGGGACTGGCAGAGCCACGCCCTGAGCGCGACCGAACCGTTCGGAATCTGGGACGGGCTCACCGCGTCCGAGCGCCGCGGCATCGCGCAGCACGGCGAGGGAATCGTCGCCGTCTGACCCGGCACCGTGCAGGCCCTCGGCCACACACGGTGCCGGTCGGCTCAGGCGGAGATGACGCTGTCGAGGACGGAGTAGAACATGCCGAGTCCGTCGTCGCTGGGGCCGGTGAGGGCCTCGGTGGCGTGCTCGGGGTGCGGCATGAGGCCCACGACGCGGCCGTTGGCCGAGGAGATGCCTGCGATGCCGCGCTGCGAACCGTTCGGGTTGTCGCCGACGTAGCGGAACACGACGCGGCCCTCACCCTCGAGTTCGTCGAGGACGTTCTCCGACGCCTGGTAGCGGCCCTCGCCGGACTTGAGCGGGACGAGGATCTCGGCACCCGACTCGTAGCGGGACGTCCACGCCGTCGACGTGGCCTCGACCTTCAGCCACTCGTCGCGGCAGATGAAGTGCAGGCCCTCGTTCCGGGTGAGCGCGCCGGGCAGGAGGCCCGCTTCGCACAGAACCTGGAAGCCGTTGCAGATCCCGAGGACGGGCATGCCACCCTGGGCGGCCTGCACGACCTTGCCCATCACGGGCGCGAACCGTGCGATGGCGCCGCACCGCAGGTAGTCGCCGTAGGAGAAGCCACCGGGGACGATGACGGCGTCGACACCCTTGAGGTCGGCGTCGCCGTGCCACAGGCTCACGGCCTCGCCGCCGGCGAGGGTCACCGCGCGGGCGGCGTCGACGTCGTCGAGGGTGCCGGGGAAAGTGATGACTCCGACGCGGGCGCTCATGCTTCGACGCGCCTCACGGTCCAGTCCTCGATCACCGTGTTGGCCAGCAGGGCCTCGGCGATCTTCTCGAGCTGAGCGTCGTCGACACTGCCGTCGACCTCGAGCTCGAACCGCTTGCCCTGACGGACATCGGAAACTCCAGCGAAGCCGAGCCGCGGCAGCGCTCCGACAATGGCCTGCCCCTGGGGGTCGAGAATCTCGGCCTTGGGCATGACTTCGACGACGACACGGGCCACGTGCTGCTCCTTGTAGTAGTGCGCGAGCCCAGAGTGGAACACCGGGCACCCGGAAGTTTACCGGGCTACCTGCCTGCGGTTCGCATCGGACGAACGGGACGAGCCATGCATGCAGGCGCATACTCGAATTCATGCGACTGACTCACTTCGGCCACAGCTGCGTCCTCGTCGAGTTGAACGGTTCCACCATCCTCTTCGATCCGGGCAACTTCTCCCACGGATTCGAGGGCATCACCGGACTGGACGCGATCCTGGTGACCCATCAGCACCCCGACCACGTCGACCAGCAACGACTGCCTGCCCTCGTCGAGGCGAACCCCGGCGCGGCCCTGTACTCGGACCCGCAGACCGCGGCGCAGCTCGGCGGCGCGTGGACGGGGGTGCACGCCGGCGACGAATTCGACATCGGCGACGTGCACGTCACCGGCACCGGCGGCAGGCACGCGGTGATCCACCCCGACATCCCGGTGATCGACAACACGGCGTTCCTGCTCGGCGATGCCGGCAACCCCGCCCGGCTGATGCACCCGGGGGATTCGCTGTTCGTCCCGGAGCAGAAGGTCGACGTGCTAGCGCTGCCCGCCGCGGCGCCGTGGCTGAAGATCTCCGAGGCAATCGACTACCTGCGCGCCGTCGCGCCGCGGGTCGCGGTGCCCATCCACCAGGCGATCCTCGCGAACGAGGCCACCGGCATCTTCTACGGCCGCTACTCGGACATGGCTCCCGAGGGCACCGAGTTCCGCACGATGCCGAGCGAGTCGAGCGTCGAGGTGGCCTGACGGCCCCGTGAGTACTTGTTAACCGCCCGCGGTTAATAAGTACTCACGGGTCAGGCGGCACCGATCTGCGGGATCCGCGGCTCCCAGCGGTACACCTGCGGCCGCGCGTGGTGGTAGAGCGCGAGGTCGACGGCGTCGAGCATCGCCTGCCGAGGTCCCGACGTGCCCAACTGCTTCGCGGTGACGGCGAGGCGCACCACGCCCCCACGCCTGGCGGTCCGTCCGGAGCCGAGGACCAGGGCCCGGCACCACCACGGTTCGGCGCGGAATCCCTCACCGATCCCCAGCACGCGCGACCGCACCGACGTCTCGCGTTCGAGGTCGTGGACGGCGGTCATCACGGCCAGCAGCCGGAAGCCGGCGGACGGCAGAGCCGCGACGGCACCCTGCGACGCCAGCCAGCGGGGAGGAGCGAACAATCTGGTGCGCAATCCGGTCTGTTCCATCACTCGGTCCGCCGCGAGCAGCCGCAACCGCGCCTCGTGCTCGGGAAGCGAGGCGAACTCGGCCCGGCGACGCTTGGTCGCGGCCTGGTCGTATCCGTGCAGGACGACGGCGTCGCCGCGGGATCGGCGCGCGCGAACCCAGTCCTGCGTCGCGGGGTCGTTGACCAGTCGATACTTGTCTTTCAGGCGCGGGGCGACGAGCAGCGACAGCGGCACGCCGCGCGCATCCATCTCCTCGGCGAACGCGGCCGCGAAGTCGCGCGTCTCGTCCTTGATTCCTGACACCGACACGATCAGCTGTCCGGTCATGGCCCCAGCGTGACAGGTGAACGTGAACAGCGAGCAAAGCTCGTGCGCCTTTCCGGTAGTGGGAGCTACCGAAAAGGCGCACGAGCGGCGAAGCCGCCTACTACTTGGGCAGGGCTGCCTCGATGGCCTCGACGACCTCGGGGGCGTCGGGTTCGGTGCGGGGACGGAACCGGTTCACGACGGTGCCGTCGGGTGCGACGAGGAACTTCTCGAAGTTCCACTGGATGTCGCCCGCGGTGCCCTCGGCGTCGGCGGCCTTGGTCAGTTCTTCGTAGAGGGGGTGCCGGTTCTCACCGTTCACCTCGATCTTCTCGAGCAACGGGAACGTGACGCCGTAGGTGGTGGAGCAGAAGGTCTCGATCTCTTCGGCGGTGCCGGGCTCTTGACCCATGAACTGGTTGCACGGGACGCCGATCACGGTCAGTCCGCGGTCGGCGTAGTCGGTGGCGAGCTTCTCGAGGCCCTTGTACTGCGGGGTCAGTCCACACTTCGAGGCGACGTTCACCACGAGGACGGCGCGGCCGTCGTATTCGCCGAGTGAGGTCGGCGTGCCGCCGAGTGTGTTGATGCCGATGTTCTGAACAGGTGTCGTCATGCGCACCAACGTAGCCAACAAACCTCTGTGCGCCCAGGCTTCGAATCGCCCGGGCGCACAGAGGTTTACTTCGGAGTGGGTATCAGCTCTTCACGAGCACCCGCGGCTCGTCGGCGGCAGGGGTCTCGGTGACCTGCTCTTCGACGACCTCACCGTGGCCGTCGTCGACCATCGTCGACTCGTCGAACGGGAGCTTGCCGTCGAGGACGGTGCGGACGCGCTCGTTGTCGATCGTGTTGGTCCAGGAACCGACGAGGAGGGTGGCGACGGCGTTGCCGGAGAAGTTCGTGACCGCGCGGGCCTCGGACATGAACCGGTCGATACCGACGATGAGGCCGACGCCGTCGAGCAGTTCGGGACGGTGGCTCTGCAGGCCGCCTGCGAGGGTGGCGAGCCCGGCGCCGCTGACTCCGGCAGCACCCTTGGACGCGATGATCATGAACACCAGCAGCGACAGCTGCTCGGGGAAGGACAGCGGCTGGCCCATTGCGTCGGCGATGAAGATCGACGCCATGGTCAGGTAGATCGCCGTGCCGTCGAGGTTGAACGAGTAGCCGGTGGGGACGACGACACCGACGGTGGTGCGCTCGACGCCGACGTGTTCCATCTTCGCGATCAGACGGGGCAGTGCGGACTCGGACGAGGACGTGGCGAAGATCAGCAGGTACTCACGGGCCAGGTACCGGACCAGCTTGAAGATGGAGACGCCTGCGACGACGCGGAGCACGGATCCGAGGACACCGAACACGAAGATCAGGCAGGTCAGGTAGAAGCCGAGCATGAGCGTGGCGAGCTGGACGACGGCACCGAGACCGGTCTGGCCGACAACGTTCGCGATGGCACCGAAGGCACCGATCGGTGCGAGCCACAGGATCATCGACAGGATCTTGAAGACGAGCTTCTGCACGGAGCCGACAGCGCGCAGGATCGGCTCACCCTGCTTGCCCAGTGCCTGCAGTCCGAAGCCGACGAGCAGCGCGACGAACAGGGTCTGCAGCACGCTTCCCTCGGTCAGCGCCGACATCAGCGATGTGGGGATGATCGACTGGAGGAAGTCCATGGTGCCGCCGGCGCCGTGGGCCTTCTCGGCGAGCGCCGCTCCGGTGCCCGCGGTGTCGGCGCTGATGTTCAGGCCGGAGCCCGGGTTGAGCAGGTTGCCCACCAGCAGGCCGATGCCGAGCGCGACCGTCGACATGCCGATGAAGTAGGTGAGGGCGAGTCCGCCGACCTTGCCGACCTTGGCGGCGGCCTTCACCGATCCGATGCCGAGGACGATCGTGCAGAAGATGACCGGGCTGATCATCATCTTGATGAGGTCGACGAACATCGTGCCGAGCACGCCGAGCGACTTGCCGACTCCCGGAGCCAGCCATCCGACGAGGACGCCCGCGACGACGGCGACGATGACCCCCATGTACAACCAGTGTGTCCGGTCGCGCTTCTTGGTCTTCCCTGTCGCAGTACTCATGGGATTGTCCTCCAATTCGAGTGGCAAGCTGATCGGTGAGGCCGGTTAGTGACCGCGATCACGTCTTGGAAGAATCTTCTAAGCGATCGCTTGGCTGGAGAAGTTTGTGTTCATTACGTTCAGGAGAAATGCATTGCCGCACCATCCGCCGAGACGGCCCATGAGCGTCGCGAGGCAGCTCTTCCTCCTGCAGCTCGTCGTGTTGGTGCTGGTCATCGGGGCCGGGACCGCGCTGGCCATCGTCGACCAGCGTCGCGACAGCGACGAGACCACCCGACGTGCCGTCACGGCCGTCGCCACCACGCTCGCGATGTCGGACGGCACCGTCGAGGCATTGCGGTCGCCCGACCCGACGGCGGTTCTCCAGCCCCAGACCGAGCAGATCCGCGCCGCGACCGGCACCGATTTCATCGTCGTGATGACGCCCGCAGGCATCCGCTTCACCCACACCAACCCGGAGCTGATCGGTGGTGTGTTCTCCGGGAACATCGAGCGCGCCCTCCGCGGGGAAACGTTCACGGAGACGTATGCCGGTTCACTCGGACCGTCGATCCGCGCCGTGGCCCCGGTGTACGACGGCGACCGGATCGCGGGTCTCGTGTCCGTCGGCGTCACGCGCGAGAAGATCGGCGACCAGTTCGCCGCGAGCCTGCCGACCATCTTCGCGGTCGCCGCGATCGGTCTGGCGGTGTCGGCAGCCGGATCGTTCCTGCTGAGCCGGCGCCTGCGCCGTCAGACGCTGGGGATGGCGCCGGACGAGCTGCGGCAGATGTACGAGCATCACGACGCCGTCCTGCACTCGATCGGCGAGGGCCTGGTGGTGCTCGGCCGCGACAGCGGTGACACCGCGAAGGCCGAAGTGGTGAACGACGAAGCGCGCCGCCTCCTCGATCTCCCGGAGGGCCCCGTCCCGGTGGCCGCGCTGCCGGAGTCGTTTCGGCAGTCGCACGACGACGATTCCCGGGACGAGGTGCACGTGACCCCCGACCGCGTGCTGCTCGTCAGCCGGGAGCCCGTGACGTGGGAGGGACAGCGTCTCGGGACGGTGCTGACACTGCGCGATCGCACCGAATTGCAAAGCATCATGGGTGAACTCGACTCCGTGCGCGGATTCGCGGAATCGCTGCGGTCGCAGGCCCACGAATCGGCGAACCGTCTGCACACGATCATCACGATGGTCGAACTGGGCCGCTACGACGACGCGATCGCGTTCGCCACCGAGGATCTACGGTTGTCGCAGGAATTGATCGACCGCCTGATGACGGCGGTGCACGAACCCGCCCTGGCCGCACTGCTGCTCGGCAAGGTGGGTGTGGCCGCCGAACGGGGAGTCGACCTGACCGTCACCGAAGACACCGCCCTCGGACCCGTCGCGCCGCTCAGTGCGCGTGAACTCGTCACGCTGGTGGGTAATCTCGTGGACAACGCGATCGACGCCGCCCGCGGTGCGACGGAATCTCCCGGAGAGGATGCGTGGGTGGAAGCGACCGTCCGTCAGGAGGATTCGATGATGGTGGTGCGGGTGGCCGACAGCGGCCCCGGCATTCCCGCCGACGAACTCGACAAGGCGGTCACGCGCGGCTACTCCACCAAGTCGGGTCAGCGCGGGCTCGGGCTGGCGTTGGTGGCCCAGGTAGTGGCGCGGCACGGCGGGACGATCCACACGGAGCCGTCGCTCGGATCGATGATCGTCGTCGAGATCCCGATCGAGGGGGCCGCCTCGTGATCCGCGTGATGATCGTCGAGGACGAACCACTCATCGCCGAGGCGCATCGGGCGTATGTGGAACGCATTCCGGGTTTTTCGGTCCACACCGTCGTTCACGACGGAAACGGCGCCATGCGCGCGGTCGCCGCCGCGAACGGCAGCGACGACCCCATCGACCTCGTCCTCCTCGACATCGGTCTGCCGGATGCCAGCGGACTCGACGTGGCGGCGGCACTGAGCGGCGTGCGACCGAGTCCCGACGTGATCGCGGTGACCTCGGCCCGCGACCTCGAGATGGTCCGCACCGCCGTGGCGCGCGGAATCGCGTTGTATCTGCTGAAGCCGTTCACGTTCGCGGCGTTCCGCGACAAACTCGAGCGGTACCGGGAATTCCGCGACGCCCTGCCCGCCGGAAGCAACGCGCTGAGTCAGCACGACATCGATCGGGCGATGTCCGCGCTGCGCACCTCCGACGAGCGCGCGGCGTCCCCGAAAGGCGTTGCACCCCAGACACTCGATCATGTATCGGCGTGCGTCCGTGACGCCGCCGGACCGCTGACGGCGGCCGAGGTGGCGGCCAGCATCGGGGTCTCCCGGGTCACGGCCTGGCGGTATCTCGAACGCCTCGCCGACGACGGGGTGCTCACCCGGCACACCGAGTACGGCCGGGCGGGGCGCCCGCAGATTCGGTACGCGCTGCGCTGACCCCCGTAACGAACCGGCCACGCCGCGCGAGACAGTGAGTGAGGCGAAGTAATTCCTGTCGGGGGACGATGCAGGGAGAACACATGAAGACTCACGTGGCAGCAGTTCTGACCGTCGCGGCCGCGACCGTGCTCACCGGGTGCGCTGGAAGCGACAACGCGGCAGAATCCGTCGCCTCCCCGATCCCACAGGCCGCTTCTGGCGCAGACGTACGCAGCGGGCCGTGTCTCGACCTCGATTCCGCGATGGTCAGCGACGCGTTCGCGACGCTCGGCAACGCGCCGGGTGGCGATCCGTGGGTACCCGGAACCGCGTCCGATGCCGCCGGCGAGGACTGCCCCGCACTGCTGTGGGCCACGGCGGAGACGCCCATGGGAACGGTGAGTTCGCCGACCCAGGTGCTGTTCTTCCACGACGGCACGTATCTGGGCACCGCGACAGCCGAATCGTATGCCTACACCGACGTGGTCGGATCCACCGACGACTCCGTCTCGGTGGAGTACAGGTGGCTCGGCGAGCAGGACGCCAACTGCTGCCCGTCGGGCGGACCTGCGGTCGTCACCTACTCCTGGGACGGATCCCGGGTGGTCATGGAGCAGCCGTTACCGCAGGAGATGCTCGACTCGTACGAGTGACATCCGACTACCACTGCGGCGCAACGCTATTGATATGACGCGGAAGGGGCCACCGGAGACGGTCGAGAAAACCTCACCTAGAGGTTGTGACCTGCATCACATCGGTGGACGATTGTAGAGGAGTCACCTCCGGCTCGTAGTAACTCAGTCAAGGACCTTCACATGTCTAGCAGAATTGCCACCACACTCGCCGCGATTGCAATGACCTTGTCACTCGGCGCCCTGGCCGCCCCCGCAGCTGTCGCCGCACCGCTCGCTCCCGCACCGACCCCGGCAGTCGGTTCGATCTCGGTCTGCCTCAACCTGCCATTGGGGTCGGCCAGCATCAGTTTCTGCATCTGACCCACGCACGGGTATCGCGGTTCCTACCCGCAGCGTCGGGACACCGCATTCAACGCCTCCAGCCTCAGCTCACGGAGCGACCGCGGAGGTGACGATATCGGCTACGAATTCGGCGGCCCGGTCGTCGAGTCCCTTGTGTTCGATGATGCTGCGGTAATAGAAGGATCCGTTGATCATCGCGGTGAGCAGTTCGATGTCGACGTCCGGACGGACGTCGCCACGAGCGATTCCCCGCTGGATGATGATGCGCATCCCGGCGGGAAATCTGTCCAGGAACGGCTGCACGTCTCGCTGGAAGTCGTCGTCCTCGGCGCTTGCCGCGACCGAGCCGGCCATGATGCGCCGGACGCCCTTCGTCCGGTACATCGCCGCTCGATCCCGCAGGAACGCGATGACCTCGTCGCGGAACGAACCCAGGTCGGGGACCTCTCCCGGCGGGACGAGGCGTTCGATGGCTGCCACGAGAACCGCTTGCCTACCGGACCAGCGGCGATAGATGGTGGGTTTGCTGACGCCTGCTCGGGCCGCGATCGCGTCGATGCTGACCGCGCTGTAGCCGCGTTCCATCCACAGTTCCAGCGTCGCATCGAGAATCGCCGACGTGGTGTTGCTACTGCGCGGCCTGCCGGCCCGGGTGGCGCTGCCCGAATCAGCCATCTCACCACCTTTTCGGCATGGATCCATTACTCGTCCGTACTTTAACAGGCGCCTTCCCTCGTGCCGTGGGACGAATTGCTCCGCAGGCACAATCGGCCCGGGAAGGATCGACGACGACCATTCGAGATACGCCTCGGTAACGAAACACTGCATGGTCGCGGCGGAGGGATCACGGGCCTGCAACCCCTCCACTGTGATCGGGCATTCTGCTCGGTCAACCCGCGGACACTACCGCTGCGCGCTCACGCATGAGGGGCATGACGTCCCGGCCGAACCGGGTCGCCTCCTCGTCGTGCGGGTAGCCGGAGAGGCAGAAGTGTGTGCAGCCGACGTCGACGAACTCCGACAGGGTGTCGGCGACCTGCCGAGGGTCACCCACCACGGCGACGCCGGCACCGGGGCGAACGGTGGTGATTCCGCTCCACAGGTGGTCGCCGAGACGGTAGTCGTCGGCTTGCACGAGTTGCTGCATGCGGTCCTGCGCCTTCGAATCGGTCCAGTCGCCGCGCCACTTCTGCTCGTCGGCTCCGGCGATCAGGGCTTCGGCAGCGCTCCACGCCTCGGCTTCGGTGTCACGGACGATCACCTGCAGCCGCATTCCGAAACGGAGTTCGCCTTCGCGTCCGTACAGCGCGGCCCGTTCCTTCGCCTCGGCGATCTTCTGCGCGATCATCTCGGGCCGGTCGCCCCAGAAGAGATACACGTCAGCATGTTTCGCACACACGTCGACGGCTGCATCGGACAGGCCGCCGAGGTAGAACTCGGGGTGAGGCTTCTGGAGCGGCCGCGGCTTGACGACGGCACCCTCTACCGTGAAATGGTCACCGCGGTAGGTGACCGGCTCGTCTTCGGTCCACACCCGCTTCATGATCTCGACGGTCTCGTCCATCAGCCGGTATCGCGCATCGTGGTCGTGAAAGAGGCCGTCTCCGGCCAGTTCGGTGGGGGAACCGCCGGCGATGAGATTGATCGCGACGCGTCCGCCGGAGAGCTGGTCGAAGGTACTGATCATCTTGGCGGTGACGGTCGGCGCGATCACTCCCGGCCGAGCCGCCACGAGGAGGGTGAGGCGTTCGGTGCGGGCGGCGACCATGGCGCAGGCGATCCACGCCTCGTGGCACTCGGTCTGAACCGGTACCAGTGCATATTCGAACCCCGCCGCTTCCGCGGCCTTGGCCACTCGCTCGAAGAGCTCCAGGCTCGGTGCAGTTCGTGCATTCGGATCGCCGAATGCGGTGGTGTCTCCCATGGTCGGGATGAACCATCCGAAGTGAAGTTCCGGGTCGTGGGTCGGTGTCGACATTCTGTCTCCTTCGATAGCGGTCGTGTGCCGGTGCGTCTGGGGCCGTGCGCCGCACAGTTCACAGATGCATTTCGACACCAAACCGTATCGTAATAGGATCGCGCATTCAATAGCGAACGTTCCAGTTAGGAACAAGAGTATTCGTCGCAAACTCGCCATTGACCGGATTAATACGACACCGTATCGTATCGTCCTGTCAGTGAGAGGCAGATCACACAGAGGAGTGTTTCCATGGTTCAGATTCCCGTTGTCCACCACGTGGCGCTGACAGTCAGCGACCTCGACGCGAGCGTCGAGTGGTACGAGCAGGTGTTCGGCATCCAGCAGGTTCTCGACGTGCCGCACGATGGCGGAACCGCCACAGTATTGGCAGACAGCGATTTCCGGCTCGTCATCGGGCTGCATCGCCACGATCACAACCCGGGCGCACGATTCGCGGAGACGCGCAGCGGACTCGACCATGTCAGCTTCCGGGTGGACGGCCGCGAAGAACTGACCGCGTGGGGCGACCGACTCACCGAACTCGGTGTGCGGCAGACGGATGCGGCCGATCAGCCGCTCACTCAGGCACCCATCGCGGACACCGCGTACGGCTCGGTGCTGGTCTTCCGCGACCCCGACAACATCCAACTCGAATTGATCGCACCACCCGCCGCATGACGTCGCGCCACGATACTTCGACGGAGGAGTAATATGCTCAACCTCGCTGTCCTGCTCGAGGATTCGGCTCGAGAATACCCCGCACGTGAGGCGGTGGTGTGCGATAACATCCGGCTGACATACAGAGATCTCGACGCCTCGGCGAATCGCGTCGCGAACCTGCTGACCGGCCTCGGCATCGGCCCCGGCGACAAGATCGTCCTCGCCTGCCCGAACGTGCCCAGCTTTCCGGCCGTGTACTACGGCGCCCTCAAAGCCGGCGCGGTGGTGGTCCCGATCAACATTCTCCTCAAGTCCGAGGAGATCGCCTACCACCTGGCGGATTCGGAAGCCAAGGCGTTCTTCTGCTTCGAGGGGTCCGAAGAACTGCCGATCGGCGAACACGGTCTCGAGGCGTTCGCGGACGTCGACGAGTGTGCGCACTTCTTCTCTGCAGCCGCAGACCCGATGGCAGCACACTCGGTACTCCCCGGGGTGACATCGCTGGGCGAGGCGCTGCGGGCACAACCGCCGACCTTCGACACCGAGGCAACACGGCCCGGGGATACCGCAGTCATCCTCTACACCAGTGGCACGACCGGCAAACCCAAGGGCGCCGAACTGACCCACGCCAACCTGGTGCTCAACGCCCGCCTGTTCGACGTGATGTACGCCGACCATCCCCACGACGTACACCTGGTGACGCTGCCGCTGTTCCACACGTTCGCGCAGACCATTCAGATGAATGCCGGCTTCTACAAGCGCGCAACCCTGGTACTCCAGCCGCGGTTCACCGCCGCCGACACGTTGCGACTGATGCAGGCCGAAGACGTCACCTTCTTCGCCGGGGTCCCCACCATGTACTGGGACCTCCTCGGCGCCGACGATTCCGGCGTCGACCTCGACCGGATCCGCAGCACTCTGCGCTACGCCGTCGCCGGAGGTGCTCCGCTGCCGATGGAGGTGCTGAAGGGTTTCGAGGCCAAGTACGGTGTGCCCGTCCTCGAGGGGTACGGGTTGTCCGAGACCAGTCCGGTCGTCGCGTTCAACCGCCACGACCGTCCGTCCCGTCCCGGCTCCGTCGGACTCCCGGTCTGGGGTGTGGAGGTACGGATCGTCGACGAGGAACGGAACGACGTCGGCCCCGGCGATCCGGGTGAATTGCTCGTGCGCGGCCACGGTGTCATGAAGGGCTACTACCGGCGACCCGAAGAGACGGCGAGCGCTCTTCGCGACGGCTGGCTCCACACCGGCGACATCGCGCGACGCGACGCCGACGGCTACCTCTACATCGTGGACCGCAAGAAGGACCTGATCATCCGTGGCGGCTACAACGTCTATCCCCGTGAGGTCGAGGAGGTGGTCATGGGCCACCCCGACGTCAGTCTCGCAGCGGTCGTCGGCGTACCGCATCCGCGGCACGGGGAGGAAGTCAAGGTCTTCGTCATCCGTGAACCCGGCTCGACACTCGGCGAGCTCGAACTGGTCACCTGGTGCCGAACCCGGCTGGGCGGCCACAAGTATCCACGTCACGTCGAGTTCCGCGACGACCTCCCGCGGAACGCGACCGGCAAGATCCTCAAGCGCGCTCTCACCCTGAGTCCGACATGACAATGCGAAGGGAGCACCTCGATGTCCACCGCAGCGCGCAACTCTGACGTCGGCGCCGTCCGACACGCGGCATCGGCACCACCCACACGATCAACCCACTCCACGATCCGCGGCTGGGCCGTCGCCGTGATGCTGAGCGTCATGATGGCGATCAACTTCGCCGACAAGAGCGTCCTCGGCCTGGCGGCCGAGCCCCTGATGAAGGATCTCGGGCTCACACCGAGCCAGTTCGGCCTCGCAGGCAGTGTCTTCTTCCTCCTCTTCGGCGTCGCGGGAGTCGCCGTCGGCTTTCTCGGCAACCGGTTCACCAGCACGCGGTTGCTTCTGCTCATCGCGCTGGCGTGGTCGGTGTCTATGCTGCCGCTGCTGCTCATCCCGTCGCTGGCCGGTCTGCTCGTCAACCGTCTTCTGCTCGGTGCAGCGGAAGGCCCGACCGCACCGCTCGCAGGACATGCGGTACAGAAGTGGTTCTCCGAATCGAAACGGTCGGTTCCGACGTCGATGGTGTTCCTCGGCTCCGGACTCGGCGTTGCTCTCGCGGCGCCGCTCCTGACCTACTTGATCACGAACTTCGGTTGGCAGTCCGCGATCTGGTGTCTGGCCGGTGTCAGTCTCCTGTGGGCCGCCGGATGGAAAGTCGTGGGGCGTGAAGGCCCGCTGGACACCTACGATTCGGCGGCGGATCTGCCGGGAGACAGCGCCCCCGCAGCGGAGGTGCGACTGCCGTATCGCAGGTTGTTCGCAGCGTCGTCGTGGTGGGGGCCGATCCTCGCGCTGGCTCCCGGATACTGCGCCTTCGCTCTGTTCAGTGTGTGGGGACCTAGCTATCTCGTACACGGGCTCGGCTTCTCTCCGCACACGATGGGCTGGCTGATCGGCGTCTACGGACTGGTCGCAGCGTTCGGACACGTGTTCTTCAGCTGGCTCAGCGGCATTCTCGTGCGGCGTGGAATCAGTACGCGCTGGTCGCGCGGCGTCTACACGGGAGCTGTGGTGTGTCTGAGCGGTTCGCTTCTCGTCGCGGCCATGACGATCGCCACCGGATCGGCGGCCGCGTGGTTGATGCTCGTCGGCTTCGGATCGGCCAACACCGTGTACACGATCGGCTACCTCCTCGTCGCCGAGTCGTCGCCGGTCGGTCAGCGCAGCGCGATGCTCGCCACCTTCAACTCGGTGGTCACGGCCGGCGCCGTCCTCGCGCCTCTGGTTGCGGGCATGTTGGTCGATGCCGCCGCAACCCCGACCGCGGGTTACCGCACGGCGTTCCTGTGGTCGGGACTGCTGCTGGTTCTGGGTGGACTCGGTACCGCCGTGTTCACCCGACCGGACCGCGACACCCGGCGGCTGGGCCTGCGCGGACCCGACTTCACCTGACCGGAAACTCCACTGTCTCGACAAGAAATGGAATGAACATGACTGTGTCACAACTTCTCATCGGGGACTCGTGGGTCCCTTCGGCGTCCGGCGCCGAGTTCACGACCCTGGATCCGGCAACGGGTGAGACCATCGGTGTCTGTGCGGAAGCCGGTGCCGAGGACGTGAAACACGCTGTGGCTGCGGCACGTACCGCCTTCGACCGCGGGACCTGGCGGAACCTCCCGGCTGCCCAGCGCGGCAGAGTGCTGTGGCGAATCGCCGACCTCATCGAAGAGCGCGCAGACAGCCTCGCGCGCATGGAAACGCTGGACCAGGGTCAGCCACTGAGCTTTTCGTCCGGGATCAGCGTGCCGTTCGCCGTCGAGACGTTCCGCTACTACGCCGGCTGGTGCACGAAGATCGAGGGCACCGTCAAGTCGGTCTCGATTCCCGACGTCCTCGCGTACACCACCCGGGGGCCGGTCGGGGTGTGTGCACTGATCACGCCGTGGAACTACCCCCTCCTGCTCGCGTCCTGGAAACTCGCCGCCGCGCTCGCAACCGGCAACACGGTGATCCTCAAGCCTGCCGAGGACACCCCTCTGACCACTGTCGAATTGGCACGGATCTGCGTCGAAGCCGGGGTACCCGACGGAGTGGTCAACTGCCTCACCGGCGGTCCGGAGGTGGGGCAGGCTCTCGTGCAACACCCCGACGTCGACAAGGTTTCGTTCACCGGGTCCACCCAGGTCGGTAAGGAGATCGTGCGGGCGGTCAGCGGCAACCTCAAGAGGGTGAGCATGGAGCTCGGCGGAAAGGCTCCGAGCATCGTCACCGAGTCGGCGGATCTGGAAGCCGCGGTCGCGGGGAACCTCGAGGGAGGTCTGGTCAACTGCGGCCAGACCTGTGTTGCGTACACCCGATTCTTCGTTCCGCGGAAGATGGCCGACACCTTCGCCGAGCATCTTGCCGCGGCGGCCGCGACGCTGCCGATCGGCCACGGACTGCAGGAGCAGACGGTACTGGGTCCGCTGGTGTCGAAAGCTCATCTGGACCGGGTCGCCTCGTACGTCGAGAAGGGGATCGCCGAAGGAGCACGACTGGTCGGTGGCGGCGAACGGCCCGGTGGGGACCTGGCCGGCGGAAACTTCTTCCAGCCGACCGTGTTCACCGACGTCACCGACGAGATGACCATCGCTCGCGAGGAGATCTTCGGTCCGGTCCTGTCGGTGATGCCGTACGACGACATCCAGGAAGCGGTCACCCGGGCAAACGACACTCCCTACGGGCTCGGGGCGAGCATCTGGACCCGCGACCTGACTGCGGCGCACCGACTCGCCGCCGACATCCGCAGCGGCATGGTGTGGGTGAACATGTCACCGCTGTGCGATCCCTCGGTGCCGTGGGGAGGCGCCAAGCAGAGCGGCTGGGGACGGGAACTCAGCAGTTCCGGACTCGACGAGTTCACCGAAGAGAAGTCGGTCTGGATCGCACTGAGGGACTGACCCCAGCCCCCCGGGTGTGGGCGGGTCGAATTTCCCGCCCGCACCCTCGGCAACACCCGCACGCCAGGAGCAGAAATGATTACCCAACCCGCCCCCACTGTCGACGACGCCACCATGCGCGGCGTCCACCGCACCTTCGTCACCGGCGTCACCGTCGTCACAACCACAGATCAGGACACACCGAAAGGGCTGGCGGTCAACGCCTTCACGAGCATCTCGCTGGATCCACCGCTCGTCATGGTCTGTGTCCAGCAGTCCTCAGCCACTCACGACCCGCTGTTGCACTCCACACATTTGGGCATCAATATCCTCGCCGCGGATCAACGTTCGACGGCAGCAGTGTTCGCAAGCAAAGGTGCCGACAAGTTCGCAACCATTGCCTGGGAACGGGCCGAGCACGGGTCACCCGTTCTCACCGGCAGCTGCGCGTGGATGGAAGCGGAAGTCTGTCAGCGACTGGACTTTGGCACCCACACCGCGTTCATCGCCCGGGTCGTGGGCGCCGAGCACTCGGATCGACCCGCGCTCGTCTACCGAGCCGGCGAGTTCTTCGACAGCTCCGACCTCTCTTGTGCGCCACTCCCCTCGGTCAGGAACGAACAATGACCACGCTGCAGCTCGACACGATCGAGCGGGCGATCGACGACATCGCCGCAGGACGCCCCGTCGTCGTGCTCGACGCCGACGACCGCGAGAACGAGGGCGACCTCGTCTTCGCCGCAAGCATGGCAACCCCGGAGCTGATGGCCTTGACGGTCAGGAACAGCAGCGGCATCGTCTGCGCACCTGCCGACGGTGCGGTACTCGACCGACTCGCCCTTCCCCTGATGACCGCGGACAACCACGACCGCATGGGTACGGCATTCACCGTGTCCGTCGACGCCACGGACGGTGTGAGCACCGGTATCTCGGCGCACGACCGCGCCCGCACCGTCCGAACGCTCGCCGATCCGGACAGCGAAGCGGCTCAGCTCGTCCGCCCCGGGCACATTTTTCCGCTGCGCGCCCGCGACGGCGGTGTGCTGGTGCGGCCCGGCCACACCGAGGCCGCGGTCGACCTGGTCAGGCTCGCCGGGCTGCCACCGGTCGGCGTGATCAGTGAGTTGGTCGACGACGACGGCACCGTGAAGCGAGGCCCGCGGTGCCGGGAGTTCGCCGACGCACACGGGCTGGCACTGATCTCGATCGCCGACCTCGTGGCGTACCGCAAGCGCCACGAACCGACGGTGCAGAGGGTGGCCACTGCCCGGATCCCGACCGAGTTCGGGCAGATGACTGCCTTCGGTTACCGAGATGTCGTGACCGGCGCCGAGCACCTCGCATTGGTCCACGGAGACCTCGGCAACGGGCAGTCCGTCCTCACCCGGGTCCACTCCGAATGCCTGACCGGTGACGTGTTTCGCTCCTGCCGGTGCGACTGCGGCGACCAACTGAGCGCTGCGCTACGCCTCGTCGCCGAGGAGGGTCGCGGTGTTCTGATCTATCTCCGCGGCCACGAAGGCCGTGGGATCGGACTGGTCGACAAACTCCGGGCCTACGCCCTCCAGGACGGCGGGCTCGACACCGTCGACGCCAACCTCCGCCTCGGCCTCCCCGTGGATGCGCGCGACTACACCGCAGGCGCGCACATCCTCGACGACCTCGGAATCATGAGCACCCGGCTCCTGACGAACAATCCCGACAAGGCCCGCTGCCTCGTCGATTGCGGCATCGACGTGACCGAGCGGGTGCCGCTACACACCACCGCCACCATCCACAACCTGCCCTACCTCGACGCGAAGCGACTGCGCCTGGGACACGACCTCCCGCTGTGCGGTAGCCCGGCGTGAACCAGGAAGAGCCGGCCGGTTACAGGCGTGTTGTGTCCACCGCTCGAAATCCTTGGCCATGCTGAGCAATTGGTCCTCGGCGCGGTGCCGGCCGACGAGCTGGACTCCGAGTGGGGTCCCGGATTCGCTGAAGCCCGCCGGCAGCGCGATGACGGGATGGCCGGTCACCGTGACGTGGCAGGCCGTCTCCATCCATCCGAGGTAGTCCGGTTGCGGTACGCCACACACGGACTCGGGGTACTGCAGGGTGACGTCGAACGCGGGCAGCGGTGCCACCGGGAGAAGCAGTCCGTCGTAGGTGTCGAGGAACTCGCGCATGCGATGGAAGAGTCCGGTTCTGAGCAGTGCCGCTCGGCCGACGTCGCGCCCGGACAGACGCCGGCCAGCCATCATGTTCTCGTACAGGCTGGGCCGGACCAGTTCCTCGTTCGCATCGAAGAGTTCGCCGAACGCCGCTTCGAACTGCCATGCCCGAAGGATTCGGAAACACTCTCCGGCCCCGTCGAAGCTCGGGCATGCCTCCTCGACGACCGCGCCGGCCTCCTGGCACGTGCGCGCGGCATGTTCGACCAATCGACGTACCTCCGGTTCCACCGGGACGCTACCGCCCAGATCCACCGAGAACGCAATTCTTCGACCGTGCAGACCGCCTTCGGCGACGGTGGCGAACCGGCATCCGTCCTCCTCCAGACTGATGGGTGACCGGCGGTCGGGGCCCGCGAGGACGGACAACAACAACGCGACGTCGTCGACACAGCGCGCCATCGGCCCGGGAACGGACAGCCCGCACCAACCGTCCGCCGCCGGGTACGTGGGTACACGCCCCGCGCTGGGACGCAGCCCGACCACGTTGCAATATCCGGCCGGCAGACGAAGAGATCCACCCATGTCGTTGCCGTCCGCGATCGGATGCATCCCCGCGGCGAGTGCCGCTGCGGCCCCGCCGGACGAACCACCTGCGGTAACCTCGAGATCGTATGGATTCCTTGTCGCGCCGAAGAGTTCGTTGAAGGTGTGCCCACCGGCGACGAACTCCGGAACATTGGTCTTACCCAGCGTCACGACTCCCGCCGCTTTCATGCGTTCCACGACGAGATCGTCACGGTCGGGAACATACTGTGCATGGATGCGCGAACCGAAGGTGGTTCGTACTCCCCTGGTGAGGTGGTTGTCCTTGTGTGCCACTGGAATACCGTGCAGAGCGCCGTCCCACCCCCCGGCTGCGAAGCGTTCGTCGGCAGCGGCCGCCTGTGCCATCGCGAGGTCTGGAACGTACGTCACGACGGCGTTGACGGCGGGGTTGACCTCCTCGATCCGCGCGAGATGCGCTGACACGATTTCACGCGCCGACAGCTCACCCGCACGCATGAGCCGGGACAGCTCGGTCGCACTGCGGTAGTACAACGGCTCCGACATCAAGGACCTTTCTTCACAGGATGGGGCATCGACGCGGATTGGTTGACTGCTTCGAGTGTTCCGGCCTGGTCATCCGAGATGTTCAGGTTCGCGATCAGATCTCGCGCTTCCCGGGACAGCACCCCGGCCTCTCCCGGTTCCGGCAGTTCGAACCACAGTTGCAACAGTCCTTGTTCCACAATCAAGCGATAGGTCCGTGGGCGATTCGAAACTGGCGAGCGCTGAGGACAACGGTCGACGAAGCCGGCGTCCTGCGCGGCGCCGCAGTCGTCGAACAGCCTCGCCGTCCGACGACCGTGCGCCCAGTCGGGCAGATCGGCCCGGTCCAGTTCGCGTGCAATCATCTCACCGATCTTTCCCGCACCGGGCCGCAACGTTGCTCCCGCCTGGAGGCTGTTCCGGAGATTGTCCGAAGTGACACGCAGGACCCAGGATGTGCCGATCCTCGTGGGAGTGTGGAGCCGAAACCCTGGCCAATCCGCATGCGCGATGGAGTGCAGCATCGTGGTGCCGTCGCATCCCAGCTGGGTAACCGACCTTCGCGAATAGGCAATCCCGCGGGCCACCGGATCACTCAGGCCCAACTCACCGAGCAGGGTGAACGCCCGTCTCGGTGCCGCTCCCCCGTATCCGACGTCCACTTCGTCGACCGCAATGACGTCTCCACTGTCTACTTCCCACAGCATGTGCGGAACGATCAGAGAGCCCGATGCATTGGTGAGGAACCTCCCCGGGTCACGACCGGACGACCAGAAGACGTCGCTCGCGGCGAAACCGGCAACGATGCGAGTCACTCGTGCCTCGAGTTTCTCGACGTGGTTCAGGGCGTTGGCAGGCCTCGCCCAGATCATTCACCCCACCGCCTTCCCGCTGACGCCATCCAGTCGCCCGCACCGAGATCCAGCAGGGCGTTGTGCGCGGCGACGAAGGGTTCGATCGGAAGTCTCGTGATTCCCGCACCGACCTGCCCGATTCCTGCGGATCGGTGCGCGAATCCGTTGTTCACGACCGGGGCGATTCCTGTTCGTGCGACAGCTTCGACGTCGATTCCCATCGGCGTGCCCCGAAACTCCTCGGCCGGGATGAGGAAGCGACTACTGCCGCCTCGGGTGATCTGCCGCATCTCCGCCACGTAGTCCTTCAACGCGCTGGGACTGCCTCCGATATAGGAACTGATTGCCGGCGCGGCGGACAGTGCGAAGGCACCGAGACCGATCACCTCGGTCACGAGTGAATCACCCATCATCGGGCAGGCATCATCGAAGGTGAATCCATCGAACAACTTCGGATTGCCCACCGGCGCGGGCGCCGTGATCCACGAATCGAGACCGCTCACGCGAATCCCCATCCGTCGCCCGTTCCCTGCGATCGCGGTCACCAATCCCCTTGTTCCACAGCGATGGGCGGCATCGGCGACCAGTTTCGCGCCCGCCATGGAGAACGACAGGAAGGAGTGCGGATTGCCGCCGAGGAACTCGATGATCGCCGCCGCGGTCTTCGAGTCGGGGGCATGTTCGATCACTCCTGGCGCAAGCCTGATCGTCAGCGCTGCCGTGGACGCGACGTTTCGATTGTGGCATTCATCGCCTCGCCGAAGCCCTTCCACCTGCAGCGCAGTGATGTCGATACCGCCCATCGACCTCAGGGCGTCGTCGAGTACGGGTGCCAGAACGGCACTCATCCACCGAAGGCGCTCGATGACCCCGGCGTCGTTGGCACCGAATCGAAGTGCCCGGCCGAGTCCTTCGTTGAGCGGTGCGAATGCCTTGTGGCCGTTCTCCGCTTCGACAACCACCACCGGGGTGCTCGGAGAGACGACACCGGCCATCGCCCCCACGGCGGACGCCGAATGACACGGCTGCAGATCAACCTTCCCGGCGTCGAATAGTTGGGCTGCCGCGTCGAGATCGGGAACCTCACCCTCGAGCACCAACGCCCCGAGGATCGCGCCCCTCATCGGACCGACGACTTCGCCGGGCTCCACCTGCGGACCGGCGTGCAGATACGAGCGCCGACCTACCGCATCGATGACGTCCCCCGCCCGTCTCACGCCGACGGCATTCGCCGTCGCGGTGTCGAGCACCGCCCAACCATCCCTTACAGTCATGACAACTCCATTGAAAGTCGCGAACGACGCGTCCGGCCGGTTGGATGACCGGTCCACGGACGGCGTCTACAGATCGTGGTGATCCGGCCTGCGAATCAGCTCACCTGATTGCCCCAAAGATACCGAGACACAGCCCATTCAGCGAGATCAGGCTGGCCACATCATCCCGATGGCAGGTATCATTTCGAATGATGATCGACTGCCGGCGACGGCGGGAGAGGTGACGAGAGTTGCAGACGAAACTGAACCGAATCGACTTGAACCTTCTCGTCGGCCTGGACGCCCTCCTGTCGGAGCGAAGCGTGTCGCGCGCTGCGAAGCAACTCTCGGTCGGGCAACCGGCGATGAGTGGCACACTGTCGCGATTGCGAAAACTCTTCGACGATCCCCTACTCGTGCGCGACGGGTCGTCGATGACGCTGACACCGCTGGCTGAGTCCCTCACTTACCTGGTCCACGACATACTCGGATCGATCGAGACACTGGTGGCCGTCCGTGCCCCGTTCGACGCGGCCACGGATACCCGCACCTTCACGATCCACGCAAGCGACTATGTCACTCTCGTGCTACTTCGTTCGTTGATCAGGACAGCCGCCGACCAAGCGCCGAACATACGGATCAATATCGCTCCCCCGCAGGCGAATTACTTCGATCCGCTGCGTGAGGCGCAGGCCGATGTGGTGATCATCCCGCGAGAGATAGTCGGACACGGGGGAACCGCCTACGCCGGCACTCCCCTCTTCACCGACCGGCACGTCTGTGTCGTCGCCGCGGACCATCCCGTTGCGGGCGAGACGATGTCGCGGGAGCAGTTCAGCGCGTTTCCACACCTGTCCGCCACCGGCGGAATCCCGCCGTCCTTCGCCGAGACCCAGTTCGATGCCATCTCATTGCCCTTCCGCATCGAAGCGTCGACGACCAGTTACGCCGCCGCCCCGTTCCTGCTGGAAGGAACGGAGATGGTCGCGGTGCTGTACGAGCGTCTGGCGCGAGCGCTCGGCGACAGTGCCGGTATTCGACTGCTCGAGCCGCCGGTCCCGCTGGCCCCGATCACCGAGATGATGTACTGGCATCCACGCCATTCCGACGATCCCGGTCACCGATGGCTTCGCCACGGCATTCACCAACTGGCCGAGCAACTGTGAGCAGTCACCGAAACCACGGACGGTCGGCGGGGTGCGGCCCGGGGGTCGCGATGCGGACCGACAACGACGCACCTTCCAACGCAACCCCGATCCGGTCCCCGGAGAACAAAGCCTTCAGCATTCCTCGGAATGCGCGCTCGATATCCCCATTCGTGTTCCACAGTTGTCTATCGGGGATATACGGCAATGCATCGAATAACTTTTCGGCCGCCTGGTTCCGGGCACTGACAATAATTGTCCGGGAAAGTAAGTCGTCGGCGTCCGGATCCGAATATGCGGTTTCCGCGGACGCCGCCCATTCGATGTGCCTTTTCCGGATGGACTCGAGATCCTCCGCGTCACCGCGCACCGCGACCGCCATACACGCCGAGGATACGAGGAGACGTTTCAATTCCTGGACGTCCTCCGGAGGCACCACGCCCAGTCCGGTCGTGGTTACCGGCAGGCACCGCCGGGACGACAACACGTAGGTGCCCGACCCCTGCCGTCGCTCGAGCATCCCCGAGTACGCCAGCACTTGTACTGCCTCCCGCACGGTGTTTCGGCCGACTCCCACCATCTCGGCCAGCATTGGCTCGGTCGGAATCCGGCTTCCGACCGCCCACCGTCCCAACACGATCTCGTCCTCGAACCGATCGACAACCTGGGCGACCAAACCCTTGCGGCGTACCGTCTTCAATTCGCTTCCCTTTTCTGGTGTATAGCGCCGCGGTCCAAGGGAATAATTCACGAGGTCGAATAATCCCTGCCTGGTTGAACCGGAATCCATTTCGAAACCGGGACATGGTATATTTTGGGCGTGAGCAGCGCGCACGAGCCCGAGAAAAAGTCCGAGAATTCCACGATGCAGAGCATGGATCGTGGAATGCACATGCTCGAACTGCTCGCGGAACAGCCGATGCGTGCGAAAGAACTGGCCGAAGCCACCGGAGCGAAATGGGCAACTGCGCACCGCACACTGACCTATCTTCGCGACAAGGGCTTCGTCAGGCGCGACGACACAACCGGTCTGCACTACGTCGGTCGTCGGATGTTCGCCATCGGCTCCGCCTACCTCGGCGATCATCCCCTGTTCACAACGAGCGAACCGCTGATGCGAACGGCCGCCGATCGGATCAACGGTTTCGTTCAGATCGCCGAGCGTGACGGGCATTCGTCGGTTGCCATTGCCAGCGTCGAACCTCGCATTCCCGTTCCCACCCTGTCCTACGCGAATACGTATCGTGCCTATCCACTCCACACGGGAGCCCGCGGATTGGTTCTGCTCGCGTACTGCCCCGACGAGTTCATCGACTCCTATGTCCAGGGGCCGCTGCGTTCGTTCACCGAGTACACGATCACGGATCCCGCCGAGTTGCGCGCCAAGCTGAAGCAGATAGTGGCCGATGGCTACGCCACCAGCGACCGGGATGTCACCACTGCCACATCTGGGATTGCGGCGCCGATCCGGAACGCCGCGGGCGAGGTGACGGCATCGGTGTCGATCGCCAATTACCGCGAACAGATGCCGCCGCGGGATCTCGTGCTTCACGAGGTCCTCGGACTCGCCCAATCCCTTTCCCAGCTGATGGGCTGGCGGAACCGGTAGGTCTTCTCCTCGGCGCCGAGGAGGAGACCTACCGCCACCTTCTAGCTCTTGACCGCGATCGCCTCGAACTCGATCAGCATCCGCGGATCCACCAGGCCGGCGACGTACACGAACGTCGACGGCGGCCGGTTCGGGATCCACTTGTCGCGGATCGTACGAATCTCCGGCAGAGACTCCGGGTCGGTGAGATACCCGGTGATCTTGACGATGCGGTCCATCGAACTGCCCGCAGCCTGCAGGGCACGCTCGAGGTTCGCGAACGCCCGGTCCGCCTGCGCCCCAGCCGAGAGGTCCTCGCCGATGTCACCGGACTCGTCGTGCGGCACCGCTCCCGAGGTGAACACCAGATTCCCGGCTTCCGCTACCCAGTGCCAGGCGGCGTCGGCCTGCAGTCCGGGAACGGTCACGTACTTCACATCTTCGCCGACAGTGGTCATTGATCAGTCCTCGTCGACGATCGCAACGGCCCGCACGAATCCGGCGGTGCCGCCGGCGATCTTGATGGGCAGCGCGATGACCTTGAACCCGTGCGGGGGCAGCTGGTCGAGGTTGGCGAGCTTCTCGATGTGCGCGTATTCGATCTCGAGGCCGAGGAGGTGGCAGGGCCACAGGTACTTCGGGTCCTTACCGTGCTTGTGGTAGTCGGCGGCCCATGCGGCGTAGGGGCGGTCGTAGCTCCACGCATCCGTTCCCACGACCGTGACCCCCTGTTCGAGGATCCACTTAAGTGCCTCGCGGCTGGGTCCGCCACCACGGGTGGTGTACTCGGGCTTTCCCCAGTACTTGTCGTTGCCGGTCATCGTGAGGACGATGTCGCCCGGCTTGATGGTGTAGTTCATGTCCTTCAGCTTCTGCTGAATTTCCTCGAGGGAGACCTCCGAGCCGTCTTCGGCATCACTGATGTCGATGACGACTCCGTCACCCATGCATCGCTCGAGGGGCCACTCTTCGATGGTCTTCGGCTTCGACCCGTCCGCCATCACCGGACCGAAGTGCCACGGTGCGTCCATGTGCGTGCCGGTGTGTGAGTTCATGTCGATATGTTCGACCGCGAACGCGGCACCGGGGGTGGGCCAGTGATTCGGATCGATGTCGTAGTGCTCTTCGTTGTACTGCGCCCCGAGGACGTGGGGCTCGAACACCACTCCCTTGCCCTCGAGGGTGGGGTCACCGTCGGTGACCATGGAGATGTCGATGATTCTGCTCATCTGCTTACTTCCTCATTTCTTTCGATTGATCGCACTCTGGATCTCACAGTGCGACAGTGGATGTGGTAGGTGCACAGTCAGCCGACTGTGAGTTTGTGGTCTTCGCCGAGCGGCTCGGCGGCTCGCTTCTTGCCCAGCAGGCCCACGAGGGCGGTGAGCACCGAGATCGCCGCGACAGCAATCCAACCGGCCGCGAAACCGTGATCGGGGACGATGTGCCCGAAGACCACGGGGACGATGAATCCGCCGACCGCCGCAAGGGTGAGCATCACGCCGACCGCGGTGCCGACCTGTTCGGGATCGATCTTCGACAGGTCCGCGGGCACACCCAGCCAAGCCGGGTAGCTGAAGACGAAGAGGAATCCGATCGCGAAGGAGATGAACCACAGCAGGGCACCGGGGGCGACGGGGATCGCGGCGATCAGTGCCCCCATCAGCAGGAGAGGAACGACGATGACGGATCGGTAGTTGCGGGCCAGGTCCGCGACCTTGCCACCGACCAGGCTGCCGGGGATTCCCGCCAGGGCCAGGATCGCGCCGAGCATGCCGCCCTGGCCGGGGGTGAAGCCGCGTTGCGCGACCGCGTACTCGCTGAACAGCTGCGATGCGGTGAAGTAGGCGCCGTACACGCCGAGCATGGCGATGCCGTAGATCCACAGCTGCTTGTCGACCAGTGCCCGGATCAGGCCGGCGCGGCTGATCCGGCCGCCGTGGAGTCCGCTGACGCCACGCGGGGTGTAGAACCACAGGGCAACCGCCGCCGCCAGGACGATATTGACGATGCCGCAGATCGCAAGCATCCCACGCCATCCCGTGAGGTCGGTCACGTAGATGCACGCATACAGACCCAACGCGACACCGGTACTGAATGCAGCACCGCATGCGATGCCCAGAGCGAGGTTGATCTCGTGATCACGAAACCACACGCTGACGGCGGCGACGGCGACGGCGATGAAGATGGACGCGCCGACACCGGCGATCACCCGGTACAGGGCGAGGTCGAGAAAGCCGACCGCGACGCCGGACAGCGCCGCACCGGCCCCTTGGAGCACCATCCCGAGGACGAGAGTGCGCTTCATTCCGAGCCGGGCCGCGATGATGCCGCCCGGGACGTGGGCGACCCCGTAGCCGAGCACGAACAGCGCGATCAGCAGGGCGAGTTGCTCGAAGCTCACGCCGAGGTCCTCGCTGATGGGTGTGAAGGCCGACGCGATGTTGAACCAGTTCAACGTCAGGCTGATGTAGCCGAGAACGAGCAGGGCGAGCATTCGCCATCGGGCCTGGTAGACGTCGCTACCGTCAATTGTCGACAAGGGGGTTCCTTCCATCGGTGCCCATGCCTGCCGGATAGCCAGCTGAGCGGGAGATTGCGAGATCCGACAGGACACACCTGAGGGTCGGTGATCCGACGATTACTAAGGCCGCGCACCACACTGTGACTCAGGTCTCTGTCGGTGGGTCCGAATCTATCTCTCCCCAACGGAATTGGGGAGAGGGGAGGACCCGACCGCCGTCAATGGCCGCTATCAGTTGAAATGATGTTCTCGAGCGCAGCCGTCGACGCGGACCACGACGCCCCTTCGGCGACCAGGTGCTGGTACTTGATCAACCCGCGTGGGGAGTTGAACGAAACGACGCCGGTGACACGGTCGTCGCGACCGTAGAGGGCGACGAATCGTTCGTCGCCAGGTCCGCCGCTGACGAAGCACACCTCGTCCGTGGGCCGGGGACACCCGACCATCTGGGTGCGTTTACGGTACTGGTCCGACCAGAAGCTGGGCACGGCGCACAACGTCGATTTCTTCTCGGCTGCAATGATGTTCTCGGCCACCACCGTCGCCTGGAGGGTCGCGTTGTTCCAGTGCTCGCTGCGTACCTGCGCCCCGAAGTAGTCCGAGTACCAGCGGGCAGCGTCGCCGACGGCATAAATACCGGGCACGTTGGTGTGCCCGCCATCGTCGCAGAGGACGCCGTTGTTCACTTCGACGCCGGAGCCGTCGAGCCATTCGGTCACTGGGGAACCACCCACTCCGACAACGACCAGATCCGCGGGGAGAAGTCGTCCGTCGGTCAGCCTGACCCCGGTCACGCGCCCGTCACCTGCCAGTTCCTGGACGCCCACCCCGAGTTCGAGTTTGGTCCCGTGGCTGGTGTGCAGGTCCGCGAAGTGGGAGCCGACGATGGGGCCGAGGACGGTGCCCAAGGGGGTCGGTTGCGGATCGACCAGAGTCACCGACTGCCCGCGAGTGCGCACGCTCGCCGCCACCTCGGCGCCGATGAACCCGGCACCGACGACGACGATGTCTCGGGCACTGTCCAATTCGGATCTGAGTGCGAGAGCGTCCGGCAGCGTCCGAAGAACGTGGACACCCGCGAGGTCACCCATGAAAGCTGGGCGCCGAGCCCTCGAACCCGTGGCCACGACGAGCGCGTCGAATTCGAGAACCGCGCCGTTGTCGAGGGTGAGCGTATGCCGAGACGGGTCGAGCGAGAGCGCTGTGGCCCGGCGTCCGAGGCGAAGATCGAGGTCGAGTTCGCCTATCTCCTCCTCGGTCAGCAGGAAGAGATCGTCCGGATCTCTTGTGCCCGTGAGCAACTTCTTCGAGAGTTCGGTGCGGTCGTAGGGCGATCGCACGTCCTCTTCGCCGACGAGGGTGATAGCGCCGAGGTATCCCAGGCGCCGCAGTTCCTGGATCACGTTCATGCCGGCGAGGGAGCCGCCGACCACAACGATGCGCTGAAACCTACTCATCGCGGGTTCCCAACGCCTTGGCGGGACAGGACCGAATCGCCCTGTCGGTCTTCGTGTGCAAAGATTCGGGCGGGTTTTCCTGCAGCAGGATCACCGTGTTCTCGTCTTCGTCCAGGTCGAAGACCTCGGGGGCTTCGAGCATGCAGCTACCGTAACCACGGCACTTGCCGGCATCGGCGGTGACATGCATGGCTACACCTCGCTGTTGCGGTCGGCCGCGATTGCCCGCGGGTGGGAATGGGGTTGTGACATTGTTCGTTCCTTCTCGAGTGGTGCCGTGCGGCACGGCACAAGGGGCAGTCAGCCGACGAGGTATCCGCCGTCGATCGGCAGGACGACACCGGTGATGTAGCCGGCCTCGGCGGAGGCGAGGAATGACACTCCGGCCGCTACCTCGCGTACATCTCCGGGTCGGTTCATCGGGATGTTGCCTCCGACGGGTGAGGGTTCGTCGGGGACTGATCCCCCGGCTCGCCGGAGTGCGGCCGCGCTGGTGGTGAACAGGTCGGTGGGAATCCACCCGGGGGCGACGGCGTTGACCCTCACACCTCGACCGGCGTACTCCGCAGCGACTTTCAGGGTCAGGCCCACGACCGCGTATTTCGAGGCTATGTAGGCGGACCCGCCGCCGCGGGGCACCAGCCCGGCCGACGACGCGATGTTGACGATCGCGCCGCGGCCGCGTTCGACCATGAGCGTTCCGACCGCGCGCATCACATTCGCGGTACCCAGGACGTTGACGCGCAGGACCCGTTCCCAGGTGGCGGACGTGAGCTCGTCAAAGTTCAGGTTCTGGTCGAAGATGCCGGCGGCATTGATCAGGACGTCGATCTCGCCCAGGTCGGCCGTGATCTCGCCGACCACTACGCGGACACGGTCCTCGTCGGTGATGTCCGCCGCGTAGGCGGTGCTGCGACCGCCCGTCCCGGAGACGATCTCGGCCGTGCGTTTGGCGGCCACGTCGTTGGCATCGATCACCGCGACCGCGTAGCCGTCGTCGGCCAGGCGGGTGGCGACAGCGCGTCCGATTCCGCTGCCGCCGCCGGTCACCACGGCCACTCGTTGGGCCCAATTCGCCATGGGGCTCATGCTCCCGCGGGCTTCTTGGTGCGCAGCAGATCCACCGACGTCCCGATTCCGTGCTGCACGGCCCTGTCGTAGACCACCTTGGCCGCGACCAGGTCCTGCAACGCGGTGCCGACCGACTTGAACACGGTGATCGCGCCTGCGTCGAGGTCGGGCACGTTGCCTCCAGCTAGATCCGCCAGTGCCACGAGTTTGCCGTCGAGGACCCCTTCTTCGTCGGCGGCGATCAGATCTCCGGACTCGGTGCGTGCCTGGTCGGGGGCGTCGCTGACCACGAGTGCGGCGCGGCCGACGACGTCGGTGTCGATCTCTCGCAGCGAGGGCATGGTGGAGCCGATCGACAGGACGGTGGTGCCTGGCATGAGCCACTTGCCCTCGAGGGCGACGCGTCCGGTTCCGACTCCGGTGTTGGTGGCGACCACGACGACCGGTGCTGCGGCCGCCTCGGCCGGATCGGACACCGCGACGACGTCCACATCGAGGCGTGCGGCCATCCGGTCGACGAATGCTGTCCGCCGCTGTGGGTTCGGACTGTAGACGCGGACCCGTTTGACGTCGAGGGCGGCGCAGACCCCCTCGAGGTTCGTCTCGGCCTCCAGGCCGGATCCGATGACCCCGATCTCGACACCGGTCTGCGGTGCCAGGAACCCCGCTGCCACACCTGTGGTCGCTCCGGTGCGGGCAGCGGTGAGGTATGCGCCGTCCAGCTGAGCGAGCAACTCACCGGTCCGCTCGTCGAACAGGCCGATCAGGTATTGGACCCCACCCTCGGAGACTTGGTTGAACACCTTGAACCCCATCAAACCCGCGCCGTCCGACACGCCGGGCATCATCCGGAAGAATCCCGGCGTGGACTCCAGGTTGATGCGGTCGGGCAGTTGTGCACCGCCGCGGGCCTGCGTGCGGTATCCCTCGCGGATGGCGCTGACGAGGTCGGGCATCTGCGTGAGGGCTTGCACGTGCTCGTCGGTCAGTAGCAGCATCAGTTGTTCTCTTTTCCGATGTCGGTGGTCGGGTGATCCTCGGGGCCGAACGGCTGGTCGAGGTAGGCGGAGATGGTTTCCTCGTTTTGCCAGCTCAGTGCCTCGAGGGCGAGGGCGTCGAGACGGATCTGATGGTCGAGCCGGAGTGAGGTGATCTCGAGCCGTTGCCCGTTGCGGGTCAGGATCTTCCGCACCCGTACGGCAGTGAACTCGTTGACGACGGTGAATTCGGTTTCGATGGTTCCGTCGCCACCGTGCGGCGCGGCCGAGTCGTTCGTGTGTGTCCGGGGGGCCGACATCAGATCACCATTCGCAGGTGCGGCAGTCGGACCACGCTCTCGTCGAGCTGGACCGTCCGCTGCACCAGGCCCCATCCGTCGCCGCGGCGACGCAGGACGTCCTGTCGTCCGGCCGCGGTTACCACCACCGGATCTGATTGGTGCACAACGGTTACGAGCACATTCGACGCGACCGATACTTCGTTCGCGCGCTCAGTGTCGGTGACCGAGAGGACCGACACGAACCGCCGCACCCGCTGGAGCGGGACCTCCCCCCAGGAGAAGTCGATGTGTTCGGGTTCGAGGCGCCGCGCCCAGAGATTGGCCAGGGAGTCACGGGACTCGTCGAGCAGGTACGCACCGGCCACGAACGGGGACTGCGACGGGTCGTCGCGGGTGACGGTGACGGGAATCCGGTAGACGAATTCGGGTTCGAGCAGCGGAATCCACCGCGGGTAGTCGTGTGCGTCGAGCAGCGCCGTCTCCCGGCCGTAGAACCTGCTCACGCTGGTAAAAGTGGCGTCGTCCGTATCCTGGACGCCGATACGTTCGTCGCTCAGCATCGGCCCGCCTTCCCTGCCGTGCGTGTGCAGATGCTGTCGTCGTCGAGCAGTTCGGACCACCTGCGGAACATCGCCCGCTGGTTGACCTCCGAGTGATCGACGTCGTAGACGGCGCCGGGCCAGTCGACATCGTCGGCCGGTTTGATACCGACTCCGCCGGCGTAGACGAAATCGGTGGACTGCGACACCCGACCGCGGCTCATGTCGGCGATGGACGTCCAGTTCTGGAAGTCGTCGGTGTCGAAGATCCCGGCGAGACCGACCATGCGGAGGTTCGCGCGCTGCGAATACTCGCGCTGCTGCTCGTCGTACCACCTCGGGACCAACGCGAACATGATCAGCTCACAGTGCATCTCGTCGACCGGCTGCCACTGGCGGAACTGCACGTACGACACCGCCGGGGTGTCGTCACCGGAGGAAAGGGCCGCAGCGTCGATGAAGGACAGGTTGGGGAACACATTTCCGTGCAGCACAGACATTCTCGACATCAGATCGGCCTGCCTGGGGTCGAGTCCGGCCGCGATGTCGGACCAGCGGTTCTCCGGGTAGCCGAGAAACACCGGGGTATCGGACTCCAGTCCGTAGTGCTGGACCCGGAGCGTATGCCCGTTGCCGGCGACGATGCATCGCCCACGCATTGCATCCATCGAGACGTCGTCGAGCTGCGGAAAAACCTCGGTGTTCAGGTAGGTGCCCAGATCGATCGGGCTCTTGTGCGTCGTGCCCAGGTGATAGCCGTCGCCGGCGAAGTTTTCCGCGCCGAGCTTCCAGTTGGTTCGCACCAGGGCGCGCGCCGGCGGACCGACGACCTGCAGGTCACCGGCTTTGTCGAGCACGGCCTCGAGATACCAGGCCATGTCTCCCAGTTCGTCGAGCAACGTGGGAGCGTCCGGGTCCCAGCTGGCGAAGATCAGCCCGTGGAAGACGTCGACGTTCGGCGGCCCGACCAGGTTGTACTCGCTCTTGTCGAAGTCCGCGTCGAAGACCTGCTTGCGCTCGGGCACTCCACGCAGCGTGCCCTTGTTGGAGAACGTCCAGCCGTGGTAACTGCACCGAAAGTGCGATGAGTTGCCCATGTCGGCACGACACAATTGATTGCCCCGGTGTGTGCACGAATTCAGGAAGATCCGGACGTCGCCGGTCTCGTCCCGGACAACGATGACGTCCTCGCCTCCCAGCTTCCGGGTGACGTAATCGCCGGGGGAGGGAATCTCGCTCTCGTGGGCGACGAACAGCCAGCACCGTCCGAAGATTCGTTCCATCTCGGACTCGAATTCGTCTCGGCCCCAGTAGGAACGGCGGCTCACGCGAGTGATGTCCGCGGTAACACGTGTCATCTGGTTGACCCCTATCAGGAGTGGATTGAAACACCTCGAAACGACGTATCCATATAATGGATATGAAGTCCGTTAGGTGGATGTGATGACGCTAACAACGCCACACAGAAACTGTCAACACGCGCCGCTGCCGCCAATGCGACGCCGGGCCCAATGCGAAGTTCGCCGCAGCGCGGCCGAGAGCGCGGGCACATGATGAGCGTTCGATGCCGCCGAGCGGGACGACATACACGCCAAGAGAATCCCAGCTAGGTGGCGTTCTGCACGGACCGTCGCGAATGGTCGGCCTGTCGCGAATGGGCAGGTGCCGCAATGGCCGCAACCTGGGCCCGGTCGCGATCCGGCTACAGGGAGCGTCGAACGACCGTTGACGAGCAACAGGGTCGGTGTTACCGTCGCCATATCCACTAATCGGTTCCAATATCCACTTATTGGACATGATTGAGGGTGAGACATCTTCTGCCTGCCGCATTCGCGCCCGAACGATCGGGGCGGTTTCAGGGCAACTGCCCCAAGCCGCGCAGGAATTCGTTGCCCCCACGAACGAAGGACATCCATGAGCTACTCCCGAACCGACGCGCGCTCCTGGGCCCGCGCGAACATGAAGGGCATCTGCGGATGCCTGCTGCCCACCTTCACCAGTGATCTGAAGGGCATCAACGAGCACGCCATTCGGCACGACATCGCCCGTGAGAAGGAGCTGGGTATCTCGGGGGCACTGCTGGTGGCCGAGTGCGGCACCACCTTCGACGAGTTGCTGCAGGTGACGGAAATCGCCGTCGACGAGGCTGCCGGCGGTCTCCAGACGGTCGTACACGCGGTCCTGCCCACCCTCGAAGACAACATCGCCCTCGTGCGCGAGTCCGAGCGTCTGGGCGCGGACATCGTCCTCGTCTCCTACCCGCTCACCTTCTACCCGAAGTCGGAAGAAGAAGTCTTCGAGTACACCCGCGCGATCGCGGAGAGCACCAATCTGGGCATCATCGTGTTCGCGATGCACTTGTGGAACTTCCGCCGCTTCCACCCGAGCCACTTCTCCCCGGACCTGATCGGCCGGATGATCAATGAGATTCCGAACGTCGTGGCCGTCAAGACCGAAGTCGGCGGTCCC
Source organism: Rhodococcus sp. LB1 (assembly GCF_001583455.1). NCBI lineage: Bacteria > Bacillati > Actinomycetota > Actinomycetes > Mycobacteriales > Nocardiaceae > Rhodococcus > Rhodococcus sp. LB1. The sequence continues at coordinate 69,371 of NZ_LTCZ01000423.1, forward strand.
GGCGTCGGTGGCATCGCGCAGATCTTCGAGCGCTACCGGAACGACGTGATCGTCATGGACCCGATCGAGTCGAACTCACCCGCCTGGCACGCCGCGTACGGCATGCAGTGGATGGGCACGTCCAACTACGAGGCCTACGGCCCCTGGGTTGCCCGCTACTTCGACTTGATGCGCGACGGCAAGTTCGAGGACGCGATGGAGATCTACTGGAAGCTCCACCCGATCCGGGAATCCGACGCGGTCGTGGTCGGCCAGGCACTCGCGGGCACCGCCATGGTGCCGAGGTACCTGTGGAAATACCAGGGGTGGCTCAACGGATTCAACGGTGGACCGCTGCGAGCGCCTCAGGCCCGCGTCAACGACGGGCAGATGAAGCAGTTGCGGGCCGGGGCGGTCGCGGCCGGCCTCGACGTCACCACCTCACTCGACGAGGAATTCCTGGTGGGCCGTAACCCGGCCTGACCCTCGTCGATCAATCCCACGACAGCCACCGGACCCTGGCCGGACTCAGAAAAGAAGGAACTTCTCATGTCGCTCAACTCCGCCACCCTGCCCCGGGAGTTGGTCATCGGCGCACACCCGATCGAACGCACCCGGGAGTCGATCGACGTCCTGAATCCGTCCACCGGTGCGCTGATCGCCACGGTCCCGGACGGCACCGTCGAGGACGGACTGGACGCGGTCGGCGCCGCGGCGGCCGCCCTGCCCGACTGGCGTGCCACCAGTCCGCGCGAACGCGCGGAGATCCTCCGCCGATGCTGGGAACTGATGACCGACCGCGCGGAGTCCATCGCCGAACTGATCTCCACCGAGAACGGGAAGACGCTCGCCGATTCGCGGGCCGAAACCGCATACGCCGCCGAATTTTTTCGGTGGTACTCCGAGGAAGCGGTCCGCGCGGTCGGTCAGCTCAGCACCTCCCCGAACGGCGCCAACCGCATACTCGTCGAGTACGAGCCGATCGGCGTAGCAGTGCTCGTCACCCCGTGGAACTTCCCGGCCGCGATGGCGACACGCAAGATCGCGCCCGCCCTGGCCGCCGGTTGCACCGTGGTACTCAAACCCGCGACCGAGACCCCACTCACCAGCCTGCTCATCGCGAAGATCTGCCGTGAAGCCGGTGTCCCGGACGGCGTCATCAACGTCGTGACGACCTCACGGGCGGGGCAGGTCGTCTCCGCCATGCTCCATGACTCACGCGTACGGGCGTTGTCGTTCACCGGCTCCACCGAAGTCGGCCGCACCCTGCTGCGCGAGTCGTCGGACTCGATCCTCAAGACGGCGATGGAACTCGGCGGCAATGCGCCGTTCCTGATTCTCGAGGATGCCGACATCGACGAGGCGGTCGACGGACTGATGATCGCCAAGATGCGCAACGGGGGCCAGGCGTGCACCGCGGCCAACCGCATCTACGTGCACAGGTCGCTCATAGACGAGGTCGCCGGTCGTCTCGGACAACGCATGGGCACACTGCGCGTCGGCGCCGGTACCAGCGAGCGTTCGGAGTGCGGACCACTGATCAACGACAAGGCCGTCGACAAGGTGGAGCAACTCGTCGACGCCGCCGTCGCCGACGGTGCGTCGGTGCTGACCGGCGGCCAGCGGCCGATCTCGAGTGGCTCCTTCTACTCCCCCACCGTCCTGGTCGGTGTCGACCCGCAATCGGCGATCGTGCGCGAGGAGATCTTCGGACCGGTCGCATCGTTGATCGCCTTCGACACCGACGACGAAGCGGTCGCCGCGGCCAACAGCACCGACCTCGGGCTCGCGGCCTATGTCTACAGCGGCAATCTGCAGCGCGCCCTGTCCGTCGCGAGCCGGGTGGAAGCCGGTATGGTCGCCGTCAATCGGGGTTTGGTGTCCGACCCCGCGGCACCGTTCGGCGGCGTCAAGCAGAGCGGACTCGGCCGCGAGGGCGCGCACGAAGGCCTGCTCGAGTTCATGGAAGCGAAGTACATCGCCACCAACTGGTGACGACACCGCTCATTTCCCAGTTCAGCTCCAGGAGACGACATGTCCTTTCCCTCAGTCCATCCCATCACGCACGTCCGCTCGGTCACCATCGCCGTCGAAGAACTCACCACCGCGTCGAACTTTTACCGCGACCTCTGGCAACTCGACCTCGTCACGAAAGATGACGGCAAGGCCTACTTCGGAACCGGATGCGCCGACAACTACGCCATCAAGCTCCGCGAAAACGATGTCGCCGGAATCGAACTGACCACGTTCAATGTGACCGACCGCGCCGGCGTCGACTTCCTAGCCGAGCGTGTCGCCGACAGCGGAGCCCAGATCATCCGTGAACCCGGCGACCGCGGCGACTTCGGCGGCGGCTATTCATGCATCTTCTTCGACTGCGACGGGCGCGCCATCGAACTCGCCGCCGAGGTCGACCAGCGAATCTTCCGCGAAGTCGAAGCCGGCGAGTCCCGACCGAAGTTCATCAGCCACGTCGTGTTCAACACCGCAAACTTGCAGAAGACGATCACATGGTACGGCGACGTCCTCGGCTTCAAGATCTCCGACTGGCTCCAGGACTTCTTCTGCTTCATGCGCACCGGTCGCTGGCACCACATCATCGCCTTCGCCCAGTCGAAGAACACCAGCCTGAACCACGTCTCGTTCGAACTGTACGGAATCGACGAGTTCATGCGCGGCACCGGCCGCATGATGCGGGCCGGCCACCAGCCGCTGTGGGGTCCCGGCCGCCACGGCGCCGGTGACAACACTTACTCGTACTTCCAGGAACCGTCGAGTGGCTTCGTCATGGAGTACACCACCGCCCTCCAGGTCATCGACGAAGAGCACGGCTGGACTCCGAAGGTGTGGGGCACCAGCCTCGAGGAACAGGATCAGTGGGGTACCGCCAACGTGTTCGACGAGGTGATCCTCGCGAAGATGGCACCATCGGACGATCCCGTGCTGTGGACGCCGCCGCAACTGTGAGTCGCACCAGCCGGCATCAGGCGCCGGTGACGACCGCGTTCAGAAAGGCGGGCGGAACCGTCGGCCATTCCGCACGCCATCGCGTCGTCCGTTGCCGTTCGAGGAGCCGAGAGGCGACTGCGACAACCCTCGGTCCCGCGTCGCACATCGGACGAACGAGACCCAACTCGGCGCACTGCGCGGCGAGCGGGACGAGTTCACTCTCGGCGTCGTCGTTCCTGCCCGACGCAGACAGGCAATCGGTGAACAGAAGTCGTGCCTCCAGGAGCGCCCGCGGCCGATTCTGAGCGGCGACCGCCTGCACCAGGGCACCCGCCCTGGTGCAGGCGATGTCGACCCGCTCGGTCGACGGCTCGGCAATCAGCCGGCGAATGGCACCGGACTCTGTCAGCTGCACCGTGATTGCCTCGATGCCGGTCGACGGACCCTGATCGTTTTTCACCGGCGTAAGGGAAACACCACCGGCCTGTCTACCCGGTCGCTCCCGAGCGACGGATGGGACGGGGAGCCCGAGGCGACTCCTCTCGTCATCGATCCGTGCCGACAATCGCGGCAGCGACATCGTTCGGGCAATCCGATCGCCCTCATTCAACAATGTTGTTGCAGAATCCATGTCACCCGCCATTACCTTGACTCTGCAGCCGGTCGCATAAATCGCGATCATGAAGTCGACCAACCCGATCTCGGATCCGAGCGCACGGCCCTCGTCGAGTAGGCCTTCGGCTTCGTCGAGGCGGTTCTGCTCATACATCAGTTCGCCGAGCAGTGCACTGGCCATCCGGGCGGCATGGGAATGGATACCCATCGACTTTCTCGCGATCCGAAGTGCTTGCCGATAGCTTTCTTCGGCCGCCACGACGTCCAGTTGCTCATTCGCGGCGAGACCGGCGTAGCAGTGGCCATAGACCGCGCTGAATGGACCGGTGGATCGTCGGTGATAGTCGGCGGCCCAATCTTGGAGATTTCGCGCCGCGTCGAACTCGAACCGGCAGATTCTCACGAACGAAGCCAGATTCGCTGCCACCGAAACGACCCACGGATTCACTGCATCCGGCTCGACCAGGCAGCCCGACACGAGATCGCCCACCCGGTCGATACGATCGGCGGTGACGTCGAGGACCGCACGGACGAGATCTGATTCCAGCACCAGATCGGAGTGTGTCGTCGGAAGCGGTTTCTGTGCGAGACAGGCTTCGGCACGGTCCAATGCCTTCTGCGCGGACGCCGAACGATGCAGTGACACGTCGGCCCACGCGACGGCAATCTGCAATCGCGGGCGCGCCAGAATCACATCCCGCGGAAGCTTCGCGACCAGACCGAGGAGTGTGACCAGCTGCCCGTGCGTCACCAGGAACATGCCGTGGGTCTCCACGAGTTCGACCGCGTCATCGATCTCGCTCGCCGCAAGGGCGTGATCGACCGCCTCGCTCAGCAGATCATGGTCGGCGAACCAACGAGATGCGATTCTGTGCAGTTCCCGCGTCCGCTCGGGTTGGTCGCGTTCGAGCCTGGCACGCAGAAACTCTGCAAACACACTGCTGAACCGACACCACTCCCCGTCATCGTCCACCCGGTACAGAAACAGGTCTCGATTCTCGACGTCCTCCAGCATTGCGCGACCGTGTTCGCTACGGATGAGCGCCGAGGCGAGGCCCCCGCAGATCCGCTCGGGCACGGATATCGACAGCAGGAAGTTCAACGTTCTCGGTTCGAGGGAATCCAGGACATTCTCCACGAGATAGTCACCGACCCCACGGTGGCGGCCCGACAGCTTCTCGACGAACGTCGCAAGGTCGTCACTGCCGCGCAGCGAGAGCGATACCAACTGAAGCGCTGCCACCCAACCATCGGTCGACCTCACAATCGAGGCGACCTGTGCGTTCTCGAGCGCCAGCCCACTTAACTGCACGAGAAACTCTGTCGACTCCGCGAGGTCGAATCTCAAATCCGTGGAGTCTATTTCGACCAACTCGTCGCGGACGCGGGTCCGGCTCATCGGGAGGCCGGACTTGTTTCTGCTCGTCACGATGAGCTGCAGATGGTGGCAGCCGTTGTCGATCAAGTACTCCACAGCGGCGACGGCGGCGTTGTCCGTGACACGATGCCAGTCGTCGATCACGATCGCCATACGCTCACCCCCCTCGTGGATCTCGTCGATCAACGATGCGAGGACGAACCGCTCGACGTCGTTCCCGTGTTCTTCCAGCACCCGGACCAACTCTTCGGCGAGGGTCGGCCGGACCTGCCTGATCGCCTCGATCAGATGGGCAAGGAACCAGACCACGTTGTTGTCGTCGTGGTCGACCGCGAGCCACGCTACCGCGATTCCTTCCGCGCTCAACTGCTTTCGCCATTGGGCAGCCAATGTGCTCTTGCCGAATCCCGCAGGACCGTGAATCACGATCAGGCGGCGTCCTCGGCCCGCGCGAAGAAGCCCGCTCAGCCGGGTGCGGTCGACCAACGGACGGACGGCAGTCGGCGGTCGGTACCTGGTCCGCGGAGTGGGCGGCGACAACCGTGAATGGCGCGCGTCACCCCTCCCCTGCCCGCCCGGCAGGGCCATATCGTCGATGGTGAGCGAGTGTCGACGCTGGACGAGACGGAGTTCGTCGCCGAATTCGACAGCGGATCTCGGGCGGTCGGCCGGATCCTGTTCCATCGCGTGCTCGATGGCGGCGCACAGATCATCCGGAACATCTTCGCACCGCAGGTCCGGGACCGGTTGACGCGCAACGCGAAGGAATTGAGCTACGACACTCTCCCCGGACCGGCGCTCGAACGCAGCATGGCCGGTGACGAGGCAGAACAGCGTCGCCCCGAGAGCGTAGACATCCGACGCTGCTGTCGGAGTCTGCCCGTGCAGCAACTCGGGAGCAGTGAATGCAGGTGAGCCGGTGATGATGTTCTCGGACGTTTCGAAGCCACCCTCGATCCGTGCGATCCCGAAATCGGTCAGGGCAGGTTCACCGTAATCGGTCAGTAGGACGTTGGACGGCTTTATGTCCCGGTGAAGGATGCCGGCCCCGTGCGCAACTTCGAGGGCACCTGCCAGCCGGACCCCGATGCTGACTGCTGCTCGCCAGTCGAGAGGCCCGTCGCCACGAATCCGGGCATCGAGCGAACCGCGCGAGTGGTAGGGCATGACCAGGTACGGATGCCCCGTCGCCGTGACTCCGGCGTGGAAGACGGAGACGATATTGGGATGCTCGGACACAGCGCCCATAGCCCGCTGCTCGCGGAGGAATCGCTCCCTGTTCTCACGATCGACGTCCGACCGAAGGACCTTGATCGCGACGGTGCGGTTCAGGTTGGGCTGGTCGAGCCGATACACCGTGCCGAAGCCGCCTCGGCCCACAACCTGGGCGTTCTCGAAGCCTTCCGCCTCCAGTTCGGGCACGATCCCTGCGGCCGCGTCTCGCTGAGTTGCTAGCGGATCGAATTCGGCCATCGCCGGCCTCGACTTCCGGATCGACTGTCTGCACTGTCCGCGCTTGACGCGGCACGATCAGCATAGTGCCTGGTGAACGGCGAAACTACTGACACATTCTCGGCCGAACACCCCGCTGTGAGCGAGTACGGTTACACGAAGGCCCCGGGATAGGAAGGCGACAGTTCTCATGTCCGCCGCACAACGCAAGTCGGGAAATTTGCCGTGCGAGCTGACGAGTTTCGTCGGCCGGCGCCGTGAAGCCGCCGAGACGAAACGCTTGCTGTCCGTGTCGCGGCTGGTGACGCTGACCGGCATCGGCGGCGTGGGTAAGACACGGCTCGCACTCCGAGTCGCCGACGACGCTCGACGCGCGTTCGCCGATGGGGTCTGGCTCGTCGAACTCGGCGAACTGCAAGCGCCGGAACTGGTCGAAGAAACCATTGCTACCGTGATCGGCGTGCGGGAGCAGTCGGCGCCGGGAACGTCGGCGATCCTGCAGAGACATCTGGCCGATCAGCAGTTGCTACTGGTCCTGGACAACTGCGAGCATCTGGTGGCTGCCGTCGCCACGCTGGCCGCGGCACTGCTGAAGAACTGCCCGAATCTTCGCATCCTCGCAACGAGCCGCGAGGCGCTGGGAATCGACGGCGAAGCTGCCCTCCGTGTCCCTCCGATGCCGGTTCCGGAATCGACCCGATCCTCGTTTCCCGCGGGGATGGCGCAGTACGACTCCGTGACTCTTTTCGCCGAGCGGGCGTCGAGGGCTGTCCCCGGCTTCGCCATCACGGACGACAACGGATCGACTGTCGCCAGAATTTGTGAACGCTTGGAAGGATTGCCGCTACCGATCGAGTTGGCAACCGCTCGGCTGCGGGCGATGACGGCGCAGCAGATTCTCGACCGGCTCACCGACCGATACCGGCTACTGACGTTGAGCAGCCGTGGCGCTCCGTCTCGCCAGCAGACACTACGGCTGTGTATCGACTGGAGCTATGACCTGTGCACGCGGAGCGAACGTGAAATGTGGTGCCGCCTGGCGGTGTTCGCCGGTGGATTCGAGCTGGATTCCGCCGAAGGCATCTGTGCGGGTGGCCTCGAACCGGAGGCGTTGCTCGATGTGATCGCTTCGCTGGTCGACAAATCGATCCTGATTCGTGAGGAGGCCGGCGACGTCGTCCGCTATCGGCTGCTCGACACCCTTCGCGACTACGGCCTGGAGCGGTTGCGTGAATCGGGCGAAGTCGAAGAGATGAGGCGGAAGCACCGCGACTGGTACGAGCGTCTGGCATCGGATGCTCGATCCGGGTGGATCGGCCCCCGACAACTGAGATGGGTCGCTCGGTTGAATCGCGAACAGCCAAATCTTCGTGATGCACTGGAATATTGCGTATCCGATCCGGCGGAGGCCGAGTCCGGTCTACGAATCGCGAACGACATGTATCTGTTCTGGCGCTCGTTCGGTCTACTGAACGAGGGTCGCCGCTGGTTCGACCGTGCGCTGGCCTATTCGTCCGCGATTCCGACCACCGACAGGATCACCGCCTTGCATGCCGCCGGCATGTTGGCGGGGGCGCAGGGCGACCTCGAGGCTGCGAGTTCCCTCGTGAGCGAGGGTCGAGATCTCGCTGACCGATCGGGCGACACCGCGATGACGGCACTCATGACTTCGGCCGAGGGATTCAATTCCCTCTTCCGCGGCGACGACCTGCACCATGCGGTCGAGTGCTTCCAGACGGCCCGGGACAGCTTCCGTGCGGACGCCGATCCCCTGCAGGAGATGTGGGCACTCCTCGGACTGGCCCTGGCGAGTGCGTACCTCGGAGACGTCACCCGAGCAGTCGAATGCCAGCGGGAGATCCAGAAAATCAGCGAGGCGCACGGCGAATCCGTATACCGCGGGTGGTCACTGTGGACCGCGGCGCTGGCGATGTGGCAGCGCGGAGACCACGAGCGGGCCGGTAGCTTCCTGGAGGACGGGCTACGACAGACGCGTCGCGCGGACGACGTCGTCAACTCCGCGTGGTGCATGCAGATCCTGGCCTGGATCGCCGCCGACAATCACCTGCCGAAACGTGCCGCGACCCTCATGGGTGCGGCCGAAGCACTGTGGCAGGGTGTGGGCGGCCCGGCGGCGGTCTTCCCGCAACTCGCCGGCCACCACGACGAACTCGAACGACGAGCGCGCCGTGAACTCGGCGGACGGGAGTTCGACACCGCGTTCCGGCGCGGGTCGGGCCTCGACTTCGAGGACGCTGTCGCGTTCGCCCTGAACGAGCAACCACGAGCGATCACGGATTCGCCCGGCGAGCACCCGTCCCTGAGCCGGCGCGAGCAGCAGGTCGCCGAACTCGTCGCAGAAGGCCTCACCAACAAGGCGATCGCGACCAAGCTGGTCATCTCGCAACGCACCGCGCAGGGCCACGTCGAACACATTCTCGTCAAGCTCGGGTTCACGTCTCGCTCCCAGATCGCCGCCTGGGTCGTCGAGCAAGGTCGGATCGGCCGGCCCTGATCAGCGCTTGCCGACCAGGTCGAGCACCCACGCGAATTCGAACGCTACTTCTTTCCACTTCTCGTAGCGTCCGCTGACGCCGCCGTGTCCGGCGCTCATCTCGGTCTTGAGGAGCAGGGGTGTGTCGCCGGTCTTGGTGGCGCGCAGTTTCGCGACCCACTTGGCCGGTTCGACGTAGAGCACCCTGGTGTCGTTGATGCTGGTGATCGCCAGGATCGCCGGGTAGTCCTTGGCCTCGACGTTCTCGTACGGACTGTACGAGCGCATGTATTCGTAGACCTCGGGGTTCTCGAGCGGGTTTCCCCACTCGTCCCATTCGATGACGGTCAGCGGCAGTGAGGGGTCGAGGATCGACGTCAGAGGGTCCACGAAGGGAACGTTGGCGAGGATGCCGGCGAACAGTTCGGGTGCCAGGTTGGCCACCGCACCCATCAGCAGGCCGCCTGCGCTGCCGCCGTCGGCGATCATCTGCTGCGCAGTGGTGCGTCCGGTGTCGATCAAATGCTGTGCGCTCGAGACGAAGTCGGTGAAGGTGTTCTTCTTCGTGAGCGTCTTGCCGGTCTCGTACCAGTGCCGGCCCATCTCGCCGCCGCCGCGCACGTGCGCGACCACGAACACCACTCCGCGGTCGAGCAGGGACAGCCGCGCGACGGAGAACGCGGGATCCATGCTGGCCTCGTACGATCCGTACCCGTAGAGGAGGGTGGGGGCGGGGTCGTCGACGCCGTTCGTCTTGCGCCGGACGATCGAGAGCGGGATGCGCGTCCCGTCGTCGGCGACGGCCCAGTCGCGTTGCTGCTCGTAGTTGCCGGCATCGAATTCGCCGAGCACGGGTTGCGACTTGCGCAGGGCGAGTTCACCCGTCGACAGCACGTAGTCGTAGACCTGGCCGGGCGTGATGAACGACGTGAACGCCATCCGCAGTGTCGGCTGCCGCCATTCCGGGTTGGCCCCGAGCCCGACACTGAAGAGTTCCTCGTCGAATTCGATCTCCGTGAACTCGCCGTAGCCGTCCTCACCGAGCGGCCAGATGGCCAGCCGGGTCAACGCTTCGCGGCGGTAGCCGAGCACGAGGTGGTCGGCGAACGCGTCGACCTCCTCCAACCGCACGTCGGAGCGGTGCGGAATGAGGATGGTCTGCGACGTCGGGTCGGACACCGGCGCGTCGGCGAGCACGAAGTTCTCGGCCTTCTCACCGTCGACGACGTCGTTGTGCATGATCAGGAAGCGGTCTTCTCCCGCGACGACCGCGTGCTCGACGCCGTACTCGACGCCCTCGCGTCGCGGCAGCACCACTCGGAACTCGCCCTCGGGGTTCTCCGATTCGAGCACCCAGCCTTCGCTGGTGATCTTCGACCCCACCCAGATCATGAGGTACTTCTCGCTCCGCGTGGACCCGACCGACACCCAGAACCGCTCGTCCGGCTCGTGGAACACGGTGACGTCCTGCGCGCGGTCGGTGCCGAGCTTGTGCCGCCACACGGTGTCGGGACGCCAGGACTCGTCGACGGTCAGGTAGAAGACGTGACTGTGGTCGATCGCCCAGGTGGCGCCGGGCGCGGTGTCGGGGATTTCGTCGGGCAGCAGGTCGCCGGTCACGAGGTTCTTGAAACGCAGCGTGTACCGCTCGTCGCCGACCACGTCGACCGAGTACGCGAGGAGCGTGCCGTCGTGGCTGAGCGAGAAGGCGCCGATGGAGAAGAAGTCGTGACCCTCGGCCTCGGCGTTGCCGTCGAGCAGCACCTGCTCACCGGGGAGTTCGACACCCGGAGTCAGTTCCGGCGGGGTCCAGTCGTCGGGGCCGGCGATCGGTGCCCGGCACTGGACGCCGTACTGCTTGCCCTCGATGGTGCGGGCGTAGTACCACCAGTCGCCCATGCGGGTGGGAACCGACATGTCGGTCTCCTGCGTGCGGGACTTGATCTCCTGGAAGATCTGGTCCCGCAGCGGCGCGAGATGGGCGGTCTGCTGCTCGGTGTACGCGTTCTCGGCCTCGAGGTACGCGACGACTTCGGCGTCTTCCTTGTCGCGCAGCCACTCGTACTCGTCGACGAACATGTGACCGTGGTGGACGCGTTCGGTGGGGACCTTCTTCGCGACCGGCGGGGTGAGTTTCGCGCCTTCGGAGGTCATGTCTCAGCCCACCCAGTCCGCGAACGACAGACCCGAGATCCGCTCGTACGCTTCGATGTACCGCTCGCGGGTCGCCTCCACGATCTCCGCGGGCAGCGGCGGCGGCGGAGTGTCGGACGCTCGGTCCCAGCCGGATTCGGGGCCGGTGAGCCAGTTGCGGACGAACTGCTTGTCGAAGCTCGGCTGCACCTTCCCTGCCTCGTACCCGTCGGCCGGCCAGTACCGGGACGAGTCGGGGGTGAGGACCTCGTCGGCGAGAACCAGGTTGCCCTGCGGGTCCAGTCCGAACTCGAGCTTGGTGTCGGCGAGGATGATGCCCCGGTCCGCGGCGAAGTTGGACGCCCGGCCGTAGATGTCGAGGGTGTCGTCGCGCAGCTTCACGGCCAGGTCCTGGCCCACCTTCTCGACCACGGCCTCGAAACTGATGTTCTCGTCGTGCTCGCCCAGCTCGGCCTTGCTGGCGGGCGTGAAGATCGGGTCGGGAAGCTGGCTCGCCTCCACCAGCCCCTCGGGCAGTGCGACGCCGCACACCGCGCCGGTCTCGTTGTAGTCGATCAGCCCCGACCCCGTGAGGTAGCCGCGGGCCACGCACTCGACGGGGACCATGTCCAGCTTCCGGACCACCAGCGCGCGGCCGAGAACCTCTTCGGGGATCCGGCTGTCGTCGGGTTCACCGGCCAGATGGTTGTTGCCACCGAGGACGCCGAAGAAGAAGACGCTCATCGCGGTGAGCACCCGTCCCTTGTCCTGGATCGGGGTGCTGAGGACGTGGTCGTAGGCGGAGATCCGGTCGCTCGCGACCAACAGAAGGTGCTCGTCGTCGATCGTGTAGAGGTCGCGGACCTTGCCACCGGCCAGATGGGCGTATGAATCGAGTGAGGGGCGCACGGTGACCCAGCCTATCGGTCGGGCACCGACCGGCGGCCGCTGACCTTCGAGCTGGGGAGACGTCCCGCCGTCGACTTCCCCGTCATCTCGTCGCCCTCGACGAGGACATCGAACTGCAAGTGGAGGCGCAGCGGCTTGGTGATGGACTGAGACCAGGTGAGCCGGTTCCCGTCGAGCGCCGGGTCGGTGAGCGGGACTTCCTCGGAGGCTCCGCGAGCGGTGCCGCGGAGTTCCCCGTCCTGCGTGACGAAGGTCAGTTCGACGCGTTGCTTCCCGACGGGCGTGGCGATCACGACGTTCCAGGTGCCGTCGACAGACATGGTCCGCTGCTCAGATGATGGTGGGTTCGAGCCCACGGGCACGCCAGACGGTGCCGCGGCGCTCGTAGGCGAACAACGTCTCGACCGCGTGCGCGATGCGCGGTCCCAGCTCCCGTTCGAGCAGATACAGTCCGAGATCCAGACCGGAGGTGACGCCGGCCGCGGTGACGAGGTCTCCGTCGTCGACGACGCGGGCGTCCACGGCGACCACCCCGGTGGCGTCGAGCAGATCCATTCCCAGGTGATGGGTGACGGCGTGGCGGCCTTCGACGAGTCCGGCCATCGCGAGGACGAGCGACCCACCGCACACGGTGGCGACGATCAGTTCGGGGTCGGCGCAGGCCTCCCGCAGCACGTCGGGGAGCCGCGTCTCGAGGGTCCGTCCGAGAATTTTCGGGATGGTGTCGTCGCCCTCGGTGCGCTCTTCCACACGCCCCGACGCACCCGGCACGACGATCACATCGGCCCGGCCGGCGTCGAGCGTCGCGGCGGCCCGCAGACTCAGCGGCACTGTTCCGCTGGGGACCTCGCGCACGCCCTCGGCGGAGGCCAATTCGACGGTCAGCGCGCCGTCGGCGTAGAGGCCACCCGCGTGCAGTACCTCGAACGGGGCGATGACGTCGAGCGGGTCGAAGCCGTCGAACAGCGCGATCTGGACATGCATCCGTGGGCCTTTCACTGTCTGCCTTGTGCCGAGTACACGAGGCGCTAGTGACGTCAGCCAGCCGATCGAGGCCTGAGAACTGGCATTTTTGCCACAATCCAACGGATTGTCGCCACGCTATTTCCGCAGATTTTTGCACAGCGCATCGACATTCACCGGGGTTATGAACGCTTGGCGGAAATCAATCGTCTGCGTATGTTGTAGCCATGCACACCGTGGCAGTCCTGGCACTCGACGGTGTCATCGCGTTCGATCTCGCCACGCCGGTCGAGGTCTTCGGTCGCACCAGGTTGCCGGACGGACGCGCGGCCTACCGGGTGAAGGTGTGCGCCCCGGACGGTGACGTGGATGCCGGCGCATTCACACTCCGCGCGCCCTGGGATCTGAGCGCTCTGGACGCGGCCGACACGATCATCCTGCCGGGGCTGGCCGACCCCACCGCTCCGCTTGCACCCGAAGTACTCGAGACACTGCGCCGGGCGGCCGGCAGTGGCACCCGGATCGCGTCGATCTGCGTGGGAGCGTTCACCTTGGCCGCCACCGGACTGCTCGACGGCAGGCGGGCGACGACGCATTGGGCGGCCGCCGAACTCCTCGCCTCGCGTCACCCGCTGGTCGACGTGGACCCGGCCGTGCTCTACGTCGACAACGGCCAGTTCCTGACCTCGGCCGGCGCCGCGGCAGGCCTCGACCTGTGTCTGCACATGATCCGCTCGGATCACGGTTCGGCGGTGGCCGCCGACGCTGCCCGGTTGTCGGTCATGCCGCTGGAACGCGAAGGCGGACAGGCGCAGTTCATCGTTCACGAACGTCCGCCGTCCGCGGAACTGACGAGCCTCGAGCCGCTGCTGCTGTGGATGCAGGAGAACAGCCGCGCAGACCTGACACTCGACGACCTCGCCCGGCGAGCCGGGATGAGCACCCGCACCCTCAATCGGAGATTCCGCGAGCAGACCGGCACCACACCGTTGCAGTGGCTCCACCGCGTCCGGATTCATCAGGCGCAGTACCTCCTGGAGACCACCGCTCACTCCGTCGACCGCATCGCCGCGCAGGTGGGGTTCGGGTCGCCGACCGCGTTCCGCGACCGGTTCAAGCGCGTCGTCGGGACCAGCCCCCACTCCTACCGCGCGGCGTTCCGCGGATCCTCGGCGACCGCGTAGCGGCGTCCCGGGCACAGCCGCGGAACACTTCGTCTCCCGTTGTCGTTACCGTTGGTCAGGAACTCTTGTGAGCGCGGTAACGGAGAAGGTGGGTAATGGCGACGGACACGACCCCGGTCGACGTCGGGTTCCGTTCGGAACGCGGACCGATTCTCATGTCGCTGATGCTCACGACTTCACTGGTCGCGCTCGATGCGACCATCATCTCCACCGCCGTCTTCACCATCGTCGGGGACCTCGGCGGCTTCTCGCAGTTCCCGTGGCTGTTCTCGATCTACCTGCTCACCCAGGCCGTGTCGGTGCCGATCTACGGCAAGCTGGCCGACATCTTCGGCCGCAGGCCCGTGATGCTCCTCGGCATCGCCCTGTTCGGCGTCGGCTCGGTGCTGTGCGGGATCGCGTGGAGCATGCCCGCTCTCATTGCGTTCCGCGCGGTGCAGGGTCTCGGCGCCGGGGCCGTTCAGCCGATGAGCATGACCATCGCCGGAGATATCTACACCCTCGCCGAACGTGCCAAGGCCCAGGGCTATCTGGCCAGCGTCTGGGGCATGTCGGCGGTGGTCGGCCCGACCCTCGGCGGGGTGTTCTCCGAGTACCTGTCGTGGCGGTGGATCTTCTTCGTCAACATTCCTCTCTGTCTGCTCGCGGCCGTGATGCTGATCCGCAACTTCGACGAGAAGCGGGTGCGCACCCAGCGGTCGATCGACTACGCCGGCGCCGGAATCCTGGCAGTCGGGGCGACGCTGCTCATCCTCGGACTCCTCGAAGGCGGGCAGGCCTGGGCGTGGAGTTCCCCGATCAGCCTCGGCATCTTCGCGGCGGGTTTCGTGTTCCTGATCGTCTTCGTCCTCGTGGAACGGCGGGCCGCCGAACCGGTACTTCCGCTGTGGGTGTTCACCCGTCGGGTTCTCGCGGCGAGCAGTCTCGTGTCACTGCTGGTCGGGGCCATCGTCCTGGGCCTGACCACCTACGTGCCGACCTTCACCCAGGGCGTCCTCGGGACGGGCGCACTGGTGGCCGGGTTCGCGCTTGCCACCCTGACCATCGGCTGGCCGATCGCCGCGTCGCAGTCCGGGCGCGTGTACCTGCGCTTCGGCTTCCGGGTCACGGCCACCGCGGGCAGCCTGCTGGTCGTGACGGGCACCGCTCTCACGTTGAGCCTGTCCATCGACTCGGCGGTGTGGCAGGTGGCGATCTGCTGCTTCGTCATCGGCGGCGGCATGGGTCTCGTCGCGAGCCCCACCCTCATCGCGGCGCAGTCGAGCGTCGACTGGTCGGAGCGCGGCGTCGTCACCTCGACCAACATGTTCGCCCGCTCCATCGGCAGCGCCGTGGGGGTCGCCCTGTTCGGCGCCCTCGTCAACGCGCGACTGGGCGGCGCCGACAACCCCGCCCCGGCCGAACTGGCCGGGGCCCTGCATCTGGTGTTCGTGGCCGCCCTCGGCGCGGCCGTCGTACTCGTCGTGGCCGCGGCGGCGATGCCGAAATCCGCCTCCGCGCCGGAGGTCGAGCCGAGCGCACCGACGTCCGACCGCCGGCTGTGAAGGAGGGACCCGTGCCCGACCCGTGCATCGACGTGCTCGTCGCGTCGTATCTCGAGCAGGACCTGGTCGACAGGATCGCAGGCTGCGACCCTCGGGTCCGGGTGGCGTACGCACCCGAACTGCTCCCCCGGCCTCGATGGCACAGCGATCACGTCGGGGTACCGCGTGATCTGACGGCCGGCGAGCACGACCGGTGGTCGTCGATGTTGCGGACCGCCGACGTGATGTTCGACTTCGACTGGCGGCACCCCGAACGCACACTCGAACAGTCGCCGAATCTGCGATGGATTCAGGCGACGTCCGCGGGTGCCGGGCAGCTGATCGAGAAATTCGGGCTGTCGCGTGCGCCGCTGACGGTGACGACCGCCGCGGGAGTCCACGCCGAGCCGCTGGCGGAGTTCGCGCTCGCCGGCATTCTGTATTTCGCGCGCGGACTCCCCCGGCTGATCGCCGACCGGCAGACCCGGACCTGGCGCAAGCAGGAAACGTCCGAGCTCGCGGGACGCCACGCGCTGATCGTGGGCGCCGGCAAGATCGGCTCGCGCACAGCGGAACTCCTCCGGTGCTTCTCCGTCACCGCAAGCGGGGTCGCCCGCAACCCACGACCCGCAGGCGCCCCCTTCGACAGCATGACCACCACGGACCGGATCGCCGAGCACCTGCCCGCCGCGGACATTCTCGTGATCTCCTGCGCCCTCACCGACGACACTCGCGGACTGATCGGACGCCGGGAACTCGCGGCCCTCCCCGACGGCGCCCTGGTCGTCAATCTCGGACGGGGGCCGATCATCGACGAAGACGCTCTCGCAGAAGCACTGTCGACGGGCCGGCTGGGCGGGGCGGTCCTGGACGTCACCTCCACCGAACCGCTCCGAGACGATTCGCCGTTGTGGACGGCCGACAACGTCATCCTCAGCCCGCACAGCGCTGCCAACGTGCCGTCGGAGAACGCGAAGATCGTCGATCTGTTCGTCGAGAACCTCGGACGCTACCTGTCGGGTGACGACGCGCTGCTCAACGAGTTCGACTTCGACGCGGGATACTGACTGCGCCGAGCGGCCGCCGCCGCTACCGTGGGTATCCACCATGACCGACCGTGACCTCGTCGACCGGATCGACCGGCTCGTACACGACCAACTCGCGAACCACGACAACCGATCCGGGCACGACTCGAACGTGAACCAGGACCCGTGCCCGCACTGCGGACGCGCATGGCACGGGCTCGCGATCACCGAGCGCATGCAGCAGATGCGGCACGCCCGGGCTCTCGACCCGAGATACAGCTACGCCCACGACCACAGCCGGGTGCTGTGCGCGGGTTCCCCGTTCATCGGCCCGATGCCCGAAGAGGTACTGATGCTCGGGGGTTTCGACGTGCACGCCGCCTGGCGGGACATGGTTGCGGCGGCTCGGCAGGCGCCCGATCGGATCGAGCAGCCCGACCCGTTCGACGCGTATCGCACCGCCGGTCCGCGCGGAGGCGAAACACCGGCCGTCGGCCTCGCCGGCGGATGCCACCGCGCGTCGTGGCACTGCCCGCAGTGCGGCGACCGAGCGCACTTTCTCGACGCCGGCCGCGAACCCAACGCCTTCGCGGTCGCGCTGCGCGCCTACGCCGCGCACATCGCCGCGGCGCACGACCCGTCCACGGACGACGAGGACGACACGTCCGCGTTCTCCAGCCGGTGGGCCCTCCCCACTCGCGGGGTGCTCTGGGACAGCAGGCACACCGTGATCGGACGATTCGGGCCCGGCGGGAGCACTTTCGAACCCGGCGCCACCGCCCGCGACCTCCGCGGCTTCGGCGGTCCACCGCCCGCGCGAGCCGGACGGGAGGTCACCGACCTGACCACCTCTCGGAGAGCGCCGGCGAACGGAGACCGCTGATGGACGGCCGCGACGAACAGCCATCCCAGCACAGGCCACGCCACCGGGCGGACACGCCGCGGTGGTGGCGGTTGGCGACCGGAATCGTCCTCACCGCCCTCGTCGCGTTCGCCTGCGCTGCGACGCTGGTGATCACGATTCCGATCGACCCGGTCTTCCCGTACGTCGTGCTGGCTGGTTTCGCCCTGCTGATTCTGGGTGCCGTGTGGCTGGTCCTCGCCGGCGTGCAACTGGGGCGGTACCGGTGGGATCGACGCATCTGCGTTGCGCCGGCGATGGTGGCGCTGACGGCGACCCTCGTATTCTTCGGTGTGCCTTCCGACCTCGGGTGGCGGCTGTCGGTGGGCGAACTGACCGCATACGCGCAGACGTGCACACCGTCGTCCGAGGACCAGAGGATCGGCCTGTACGACACCTGGCGCGTCGAGCAGCTCGACACCGGCTGCCACTTCTACCTCGAAGGTGGCCTGGTCAATCTTGTCGGAGTCGCTCATCTGCCGGGCGGCACCGACAAGATCGGCCGACCCCAGCGTGACGGAGAGATCGGATATCAGCACATCGAATACGACTGGTACCGCTTCGTGCAGATCTTCTGAACCGTGCCGGCCGGTGGAGTCGAACCCAGGCCACCGGTCGTGTGGGCGGGCGGACTCCCGGACGGTTCCGGGACGTCGCTGTTCAGAGTCCGGTAGCCGCGACGATGCGGGCCCCCGAGATGGCCTCGAGGAGGGCCTGATGGTCTCGGGTGTTCTGCTCTGCGTACGTTTCGGCGAATTCGGCTATCGCATGATCGAATTCGGTGTCGTCCCCGAGGTAGGCGGCGATCGCGATCCGGTCGCCGGCCCGCGCGTGCGCATAGGCGAGGACGCGTGCACACAATCGCCCATACAGCATCATGACGCTGGGTGTCTGGGATTCGACCACCGCCGAACCCTTGCCGTCGCGCAGTTGGCGCACGTAGAAGTCCCGCTCGACGCCGTCGGGGCCCGCACCACGTTCCCAGCCCAGGAAGATGTCGCTCGCGGCCTGCATCAGCCGCTGTCCGCTGACCACCCGCTCGCCCTCGGCAGCGAACGACGGGCCGTCGACGTAACGCGACAGCACGGACGGACCCGCCTCCTTCACCTGCAGAAACAGCGGATCGTCTTCGTCTGCTCCCAGCATCAGAATGATCCAGGTGCGGGTGCCCACACTGCCGACCCCGACCACCTTGCGGGCAATCTGCACCATCCGGAACTGGTCGTAGAGGACGCGGTGGTCCCACCGCAGAGACTGTGCATACACGTTCAGACGATGCCGTAGGTCTCGGTACAGCGATGCGAGGTCCTCGCCCGCGTACAGCTCCTCGACCGGGACCAACAGTGGCGGGTTGCTGATGATCCGCCTCTCCCCGTCCACGACGGCGGTCAGCTTGGAGAGCGCTTGAACGCTGTCCCGGCGGCGCGCCTTCTCCAGAGCGGTTCGGGCGCGTTTCCTCTGCGACTTGTCCAGCTCGTCTCGAAGCCCCACGAGTTCCGCTGTGGGCTCGATGTGGGAGTACCAGACGGCCAGGTTTCCCAGTTGCGCCTGGCCGGCCATGGTTTCGCGGTATTCGGCGGCGCAGGCGCGGGTGATCTTCCTGGTCTTCGTGCCGCTGAATCCGTTCTCCTGCGCCGCGATCGCGAGGCTCGAGACCAGGCGTTTGACATCCCATTCGAAGGGGCCGGGATGTGTCTCGTCGAAGTCGTTGATGTCGAATGCCAGCCGGCGTTCCGGGGTGGCGAAGATTCCGAAGTTGCTCAGGTGCGCGTCGCCGCAGAGCTGCGTGCGCAGGCCCGTGGTGGGCGAGTGGGACAGATCGTCGGCCATGATCGCGGCGCCGCCGCGGTAGAAGGCGAAGGCCGTCGCCGCCATACGCCCGTACCGGATCGGAACGAGTTCCGCGACTCTCTCCGTCGCCTGCTTCTCGAGGAGGCCCACCGGGTCGCGCCGATCGGCCACACCGTATTCCGCGAGCGCAGCCGGCGGAGTGTCTCGGCGGGCGGCCGCCCCTCGTTGTGCGCGCTCGGCCCGGCTCGGATGTGCCACCGGTTCGTCGTGTTCCGCGGACATGGCAGTCTGCCTTCCTCGAGTGACGCGATATGGCCGGTTGATTCCCATCCTCCTCCGCTCGGACTGCGTTCGCGGCAAATACCAGCAGGTTCATCGGTAAACGGGGGTGGGCACACCGATGTGGTTCTGCTTGAATTGATGTATGTGCCGGTGGATGGCGTACTCGGGGGAGCCGATCCTCGCGGAGGACCTGCTGTTCCGCCCTAAACATTCGCTGATCGACCAGAGTCTGCACTCCCGTCTCGGGGCGACGACCACCAATGGCGACGGGTTCGGTGTCGGCTGGTACGGCGAAGGCAGTGAGCCGGCGGTGTACAAGAGCATCGAACCGGCCTGGAACGACAGCAATTTGCGGGAGATCGCCGGTCAGGTGCGAACGCCGATGCTACTCGCTCACGTGCGCGCCTCGACCGGGACGCCGGTGCAGCGCAGCAATTGTCACCCGTTCCGGCACGGGCGGTGGTTGTGGGTACACAACGGCGCACTGCGCGGGTTTCACGAGACCCGGCGCGACCTGGTGATGGCCGTCGACCCGGAGCTGTTCTCCGACCTCGAAGGGTCGACGGACTCCGAGGCACTGTTCTTCCTCGCCCTGACGTTCGGCCTCGTCGACGACCCCCTCGGTGCTGTGGCCCGTGCGGTCGGCTTCGTCGAAGATGTCGGCCGCGCCCATGGGGTCGAGCATCCGGTGCAGATGACCGTCGCGACCACCGACGGCGAATCGCTGTGGATCTTCCGCTATTCGAGTGAGCGGCAGTCGAGGTCGTTGTTCTTCTCCACCGAGGTCGCGAAGCTGCGCGCACTGCACCCGGAGGTCGAGGTCCTGCACAACCTGGGCGGGGAGACCCGATTCGTGGTCTCCGAACCCCTCCGCGACCTCGAAGGCGCGTGGAACGAGGTGCCGGAATCCTCGGCCGGGGTGGTCCGACCGGGCCAGGACGAAATCCGGCCGTTCGAACCGATGTCACCGACCTGACTTCGCGGAGCTCACCTGGCGGTGCTCTTGCGGGGCCGCCCCCGACGCGCGGTCTTGACGGGAGGCGGACTCTCCGATTCCGGTTCCGCGTCGGCCGTCGACTCTACGGACGGATCGTCGCGCCAACTGATTTCGATTTCGATCTCGGTCTCGTCGCCTTCGACCTCTATCTCGAGCTCCCACCGGACCCGGTCGGCGACGACGACGGAAATCGAGTCACCACCCGAGCCCAGTTCCACCTCGGAGCCGCTCGCGAGTGCCTGTCCGAGCGCGATGAGCCGGTCGGACACCTCTTTCCGGGAGAGCTCGGACTTCCTCTTGATCTCCAATTTGGGCACGGCGACTCCTCACCTCGGTGCAGTGTCTCATCACCGTAACTGTCGCGAGACCGGTGGCCGGATCGAACCGATAACAAAGTGAAGATGTAGCTTCGTCGTCCCCACGCATGGGACACTCTGTGCAGCGCGCGATGGACGGACGGTGGGCCTCCGATGACCGAAGAACCGACTTCCAGTGATTCGAAGCGGGTAGCGGGCCCTCAACGCCTGCTCGGACTGCTGCTGGCGATGGCGATGTTCGTGCTCGTCGTCGACACATCACTGATGAACGTGTCGATCTCCTCGGTGGTTCGCGACCTCGACACGACCGTCAGCGGCGTCCAGGCGGCGATCGCACTCGAGGCGCTGGTATCCGCCGCGTTCATCCTCATCGGTGGCAAGGTCGGCGATCTCATCGGACGCAAACGGGCGTATGTGCTGGGCCTGCTCGGCTACGCAGTCGGTGCGTCGGCGATGGCACTCGCACAGAGCCTGACCGCGATCATCATCTTCTGGGCAATACTCGGTGGAATCGGCGCGTCACTCCTCTTGCCCGCCATGCAGTCCCTCATCCACGGCAACTTCGAAGGCGCCGCTCAGAAGAAGGTCTACGCCCTGGTCGGGGCGGCGGCCGCGATCGCCGCCGCCGTCGGACCGCTGCTCGGCGGTTTCATCACCACCTACCTCTCGTGGCGCGTCGGGTTCGTGCTCGAAGTCGTCATCATCGCGGTCGTCCTGTCCGGCATCAAACTGGTCCGCGACGTGCCCTACACCGGACCCCGAGTCATCGACCTGGTGGGCGCGGCCCTCTCCGTTCTGGGCATGGGCGGGATCGTGCTCGGAATCCTGGTGTGGCAGGAGGGTGGCGAATCCGTTGGTGCGCTCCTGGTGATCGGTGCGATTGCGATGGCTGTGCTGGCGTACTGGCTCGTGCGGCGCAAACGTCAAGGGAAGCCGGCACTGCTGGACCCGGACCTGTTCCGCTCCAAGGTCTTCCGACTGGGCATCTCTGGGCAGATGCTCCAGCAGATCGCCCTGGGTGGCACGATGATCGCGCTGCCGATCTACCTGCAAATGGTGCTCGAGTACAACGCGATGCAGGCGGGCTTGTCCCTCGCACCTCTCTCGCTCAGCATGTTCGCAGTGGCGGTGCTCGCGGGCAAGAAGGCGGGCGACCGGCGCCCGAGCAGCATCATCCGGTGGGGATTCGTGCTTCTGACGATCGGGATCGCGGCGCTGATCCCGATCGTGCCGCGCGCCGAGTTCGGTTGGGGCCTGGTGATCCCGTTGGTGATCGCCGGATCCGGGTTGGGGTTGCTGGTGTCTCAACTCAACAACTACACGCTGGCACCGATCGAGGAGGAGCGGATCAGCGAGGCCGCCAGCGTCAATTCCGCGGCGGGATCGTTCGGGCTCTCGTTCGGGCTGGCGTTCGCCGGCGCCATCATGCTGGCAACGCTGTCCTTCACCTTCACCTCGATGGCGGAGTCGAGCACCGTGCTCCCGCCGGCCGAGCAGCAACAGGTGGCGCAGGTGCTCGAGGACGACGCCGAAGTCATGAGCAACACCCAGCTCGAACAGTTGCTCGTCGACCAGCCCCCGGAGATTCAGGACGAGATCATCCGCATCAACACCGACGCACGACCGCTCGCCCTTCAAATCGCCCTGCTCATCCCCATCCTCGCCGGTCTCATCGGGGTGTTCAATTCGTTCCGCATGAGGCGCATACCGGACCCGACACCACAGAACTCCGGCGAAGGGACAGACCTGGGCTGAGTCCCCCGCGCGTCGAAACCGCACGGATCGTGGGCACGACTGTCGTTCAGGAGTTTTGCGGGCTCTCCGCGGCGGGGGCATCCCAGGCGGCCGGTGTGCGTTCTGCGTACTTTCGTGCCTCGTCCATGAGCGTCCGCGCGGGTGGCGTGAGATGGGTTCGCCGGCAGACGGCGGCGATGTGCAAGTAGGACTCGGGGACGATGCGGTGCACGGTGGCGCCGGACTGCCGGGCCGACGGCGCCCACGACGACGGCATGACGGCCTGCCCGAATCCGCTGAGGACCATCGGAAGGATCGAGGTTCGGTGGGCGACCTCGGCGACGATGGTGGCTGCGACGCCGCTGGCGAGGACCTCGTCGACGAGGGTTCGCATCAGCGATCCGCGCTGCGAGACGATCAGTCGAAATCCGGACAGTTCCGATCTCCGAATCTCCGGGCGGCTCGGTGTCTCGGCGCCCGGCCCGGAGATGAGGATCAGCGGCTGGCTTTCGAGCGCGACGACGTCGAGTTCGGGGGCACGCACCGCGGCCGGTGAACCCAGGATCCCGACCTCGCAGACGCCGGTGCGCACGGCGTGCAGCACCTCTTCGGGAGTGAACGCCGCCTCGGCATTGACAGTGACCGAAGGATAGGTGCGGCTGAAGCTGGTGAGGATCGTGGTGAGGGGTTCGATCCCGGGTGACGGCATCGTGATCAGGTCCACGCGACCGGCCCGTAGCCCTTTCAGCGCATCGACGGATGCCTTCGCATCCTCGAGATCGCGCAACACCACGCGGGCCGGGCCGACGAGCGTTTCGCCGGCGTCGCTGAGCACCAGCCGGCGTCCGACGCGGTGAAAGAGCGGTACCCCGAGTTCACGCTCCAGCGCGGAGATCGACTGGGAGAGCGAGGGCTGCGCGATCAGCAGTGTTTCCGCCGCGCGG
Source organism: Rhodococcus sp. LB1 (assembly GCF_001583455.1). Classification (NCBI taxonomy): domain Bacteria; kingdom Bacillati; phylum Actinomycetota; class Actinomycetes; order Mycobacteriales; family Nocardiaceae; genus Rhodococcus; species Rhodococcus sp. LB1. The sequence goes on from NZ_LTCZ01000423.1 coordinate 92,941, forward strand.
TTGATGCCTCCCTGATCGACCACAGCCAGGAAGTACCGCAACTGACGCGCGTCCATCCAAACCCCTCATTCCCGTCGATATGCGGCCGAACCCTCGAGCGTGGCTGTCGGCGACCGCCGCATGCACACTCACTCTACCTGCGAAAACGCGCCTCGATTAGGTGAAACCTATAAGCCGGATCGACTCTTGGTCATGGACGCTGCGTGATTGTGACGGGTTAATGAATGCATCACACACTGTGACGAGCACAACACGATGGAGGCAACGACATGGCACTGCAGACGTTCAAGATTGCATCGATCCCCGCCGACGGCGTCGGCAAGGAGGTCGTCGCTGCCGGACGGCGCGTGCTCGACGTCCTCGCAGAACAGTCCGGTGGGCGTTTCGCCTTCGACTGGGAAGAATTTCCCTGGGGATGCGGGTACTACGAGCAGACCGGGAAGATGATGGCCGACGACGGCCTCGACACCCTGCAGGCGTTCGACGCCATCTACTTCGGCGCGGTCGGATGGGAGAACGTCCCCGACCACATCAGCCTCTGGGGGCTGCGGCTCAACATCACCCAGAACTTCGACCAGTGGGCCAACGTGCGGCCCGTGAAGTTCCTCCCCGGCGTGCGGTCCCCGCTGCGCAAGGCCGACGACACCGAACTCGACTGGGTCGTCGTCCGGGAGAACAGCGAGGGCGAGTACGCCGGCCTCGGCGGACGTAACCTCAGCGGCCGCGGTCCGGGCAACGAGGTCGCACTGCAGACCGCGCTGTTCACCGAGAAGGGCTGCGAGCGCATCATGCGGTTCGCGTTCGACCTGGCCCGCACCCGCACGGTGAAGAAGGTTTCCAGCGTCACCAAGTCCAACGCCCAGCAGTACGGCATGGTCCTGTGGGACGAGGTCTTCAACCGCGTCGCCCTCGACTACCCCGACGTCGCGACCGAAAGCGTCCTCGTCGACGCGATGAGCGCCAAGTTCATCCTGCACCCGGAGGATCTGTCCGTGGTGGTGGCGTCGAACCTCAACGCCGACATCCTCTCCGACCTCGGCTCCGCGCTGGCGGGAAGCCTCGGCATCGCGGCGAGCGCGAACCTCAACCCGGAGCGCCGCTTCCCGAGCATGTTCGAACCCGTCCACGGTTCCGCACCCGACATCGCGGGCCAGGGCATCAGCAACCCGATCGGCGCGATCGCCAGCGCCGCCCTGATGCTCGACCACTTCGGGCTGCACGACGAGGCCCGCCGCGTCGAAGCCGCCATCGAGGCCGCCACCGCGAGCGGAGCACTGACCCGCGACATCGGCGGCTCGTCGGACACCGACGCCGTCACCGAGGCGATCGTGCACGCGCTGCAGACCGCGCTGACCCCGGCCTGACCGCAATCCACAGTCACAGCCGGCCCGACTCGGCAGGATCTGCCGGGTCGGGCCCCCACCCCTCGAACGGTCGGTAACTCTCGGCCACCCCCGTCTTCACACCTGAACACTCTCACCCGAGGTGAATGTCATGGAAACACCCAGCAGCGCAGCGAGTTACCAACCGGCGACTGTGAAGAAACCTTGGTACAGGCAACTGTACTTCTGGGTTCTCATCGCGATCGTGCTCGGCATCCTGGTCGGGTGGCTCTGGCCGGACACCGGCGAGGCGATGGAGCCGATCGGCACCACCTTCATCACCGCCATGAAGATGCTGATCTGCCCGATCGTGTTCCTGACGATCGTCGGCGGCATCGCGAGTGTCGCGGACCTGAAGAAGGTCGGGCTGACCGGAATCAAGGCGCTGACCTACTTCCAGGTCGGAACGATCCTCGCGCTGCTCACCGGCCTCGTCGCGATCAACCTCTTCCGTCTCGGGGACGGGGTGAATGCCGACGCCGCCTCGCTGGAAACGACCGACTCCGCCAACAAGCTGATTCAGACCGGTGAAGAGAAACAGTGGTGGGAGTTCATCACCCACCTGGTCCCGGACAGCGTGTTCGGCCCGTTCGTCGAGGGCGACATCCTCCAGGTCATCTTCCTCGCCGTCATCTTCGGGGTCGCCATCAACGCGGTGGGGCAGATCGCCGCACCGATCCGGGACGCCGTCGAACGCCTCACCGCGGTGGTCTTCAAGGTCCTGAGCTTCATCATGAAGCTCGCACCCCTCGGTGCGTTCGGCGCCATGGCCTTCGCCATCGGCAAGTACGGTGTCTCCACCCTCACCAGCCTCGGCAGCCTGATCCTGCTGTTCTACGTCACGTCCGCGTTCTTCGTCTTCGTTGTCCTCGGATCGGTCATGGCGTATCTGCGGCTCAACATCTTCCGGATGCTCGGCTTCTTCAAGGAAGAGCTCCTGCTCATTCTCGGCACCTCCACTGCCGAGCCCGCACTGCCCGGTTTGATGCGCAAGCTGGAGTACGCCGGCGTCAAGAAGACCACCGTCGGTCTCGTCGTGCCCACCGGTTACAGTTTCAACCTCGACGGGGCAGCCATCTACCTCTCGCTCGCCGCGCTGTACATCGCGCAGGCCACCAACACCGACCTGTCCATTCCGCAGCAGCTCGGCCTCCTCGGCGTCATGCTCCTCACCTCCAAGGGCGCCGCAGGTGTCGCCGGAGGCGGATTCATCGCGCTGACAGCAACGTTGAGCACTCTCGGCACCATCCCCGCGGCCGGCATCATGCTCATCTTCGGTATCGACAAGTTCATGTCCGAATGCCGCGCCCTGGTGAACTTCATCGGCAACGCCGTCGCCACCCTGTTCGTCGCCAAATGGAACCACGAACTCGACGTCGACCGCGCCCGCCGCGTCTTCTCCGGCGAAGTACTTCCCCCACCCGACGGTGACGTCGAGAACGACTTCGACATGGAGATCCTGGAACAGGAACCACGGGACAAGCACCACCACATGATCGAGGAACCGGACGCTGTCAGCATCGACCACGAACGGCTCGACCCCGCGGCGACGACGCCCGCGCACTCCACCCAGCGATGACCGCATCCGCACTGCACACGAGAAAGGAAGGCCGATGAGGGTTCTGGTTGCCCCGGACAAGTTCAAGGGCTCGCTCTCCGCAGCAGCTGTCGCCGAACATCTCTCGGTTGGCCTCGCGTCGGCGGGAATCGACAGCAGGCAACTTCCTCTCGCCGACGGAGGCGACGGCAGCGTCGACGCGGCGGTGGCGGTCGGATTCACTCCGCACCCGGTCACCGTCGCCGGCGCAACGGGAACACCCCAGCGCGGACGCATCGCGGTCAACGGCACCACCGCGGTGGTCGAAGTCGCCAACACCTGCGGACTGGCCACCCTCCCCAGCGGGCGCACCGCTCCCCTCGACGCCTCCAGCCTCGGGTTCGGCCAGGCCATCGGGCACGCCCGCCGCCACCACCCGCGCCGCCTCGTCCTCGCCCTCGGCGGCAGCGCCGGTACCGACGGCGGAATGGGGATGCTCGCCGCCCTCGGGTTCACCTTCTCCGACACCACGGGACGACCCCTGCGGGCGTGCGGGCGAACCCTTCCCGAGGTCGCGACGATCGACTCCTCCCGCGCAGTGAACCTGTCCGGAATGGAGATCGTGATCGCCGGCGACGTCACCAACCCGCTGACCGGACCGCACGGCGCCGCCGCCGTGTACGGCCCCCAGAAGGGCGCCGACCCCGCAGCCGTGCGCTACCTCGACACCGGCCTCGACAACCTCGTCGAGGTGTTCACCCGCAACGGCTACCCGCAGGCGCGTGCGGTGGCGGACTCCCCCGGCGCCGGTAGTGCCGGTGGGATCGGATTCGCCGCCATGCTGCTCGGCGCGCACATGGTCTCCGGCGCCGAATACTTCCTCGACCTACTCGATTTCGACGGCTACCTCGCAGGAATGGACCTGGTGATCACCGGCGAGGGCAGCATCGACGAGCAGACCGAACACGGCAAACTGCTCGCGGTCCTGGCCCGCCGCGCCCAGCCGGTCCCGGTGATCGCCGTCGCCGGCCGCAACACTCTGTCCCGGAAACAGTGGGCTCCTGCCGGTTTCGAGTACATCCATGCCCTCGGCGACTACACCGACCGGAACACCGCCGCCGACCCGGAGCTGACCGGCGAACTCCTCACCCGCATCGGGCGCGACATCGGCCGCGGCTCACTTCTGCACAACGAAGGACCACGATGACTCTCACCGACATCCCCTCGCCACTCACTGCCGATGTCGACTCGGCGTCGCTGCTGTCGCCGCGCAGGGCGAAGATCGTCTGCACGCTCGGGCCCGCCACCGCCACCGACGAGCGCACCCGCAGTCTCGTCGAAACCGGGATGGACATCGCCCGACTGAATTTCAGCCACGGCGACCACACCGACCACGAAGCCAACTACCGGCGCGTCCGCGCCGCAGCCGACAGCACCGGCCGAGCCGTGGGAATCCTCGCGGACCTGCAGGGACCGAAGATCCGCCTCGGCCGCTTCGCCGACGGCGCGACCGTATGGGCGGCCGGCGAACAGGTCCGGATCACCGTCGAGGACTGCGCGGGCACCCACGACCGGGTCTCGACCACCTACACCCACCTCGCCCAGGACGCACGCCCCGGAGACCGCCTCCTCGTCGACGACGGCAAGATCGCGCTGACCGTGATCGCCGTCGACCGCAACGACGTGGTGTGCCGAGTGACCGAGGGCGGCCCGATCAGCAACAACAAGGGCGTATCCCTGCCCGGGATGAACGTCTCCGTCCCCGCCCTGTCCGACAAGGACATCGACGACCTCGAATTCGCCCTACGCCTCGGGGTCGACCTGATCGCCCTGTCCTTCGTGCGCGCCCCCACCGACATCGACCCCGTCCACGAGGTGATGGACCGGATCGGCCGCCGGGTCCCGGTGATCGCGAAGATCGAAAAACCCGAAGCCGTCGACGACATCGAGGCGATCGTGCGGGCCTTCGACGCGGTCATGGTCGCGCGCGGCGACCTCGGCGTCGAGGTCCCCCTCGAACAGGTGCCGCTGGTGCAGAAACGGATCGTGCAGATCGCGCGGGAGAACGCCCGACCGGTGATCGTCGCCACCCAGATGCTCGAGTCGATGATCGCCAATTCCCGGCCCACCCGGGCCGAGGCGTCGGACGTGGCCAACGCGGTCCTCGACGGCGCCGACGCGGTGATGCTGTCCGGGGAAACCTCCGTCGGCGCCTACCCGATCGAGACCGTCGCGACGATGGCGCGGATCCTCGCCGCCGTCGAACACCAGTCCACCACCGTCCCCGCCCTGACCCACACTCCCCGCACCCACGGCGGGGTTCTCTCGTTCGCCGCCCGCGACATCGGCGAACGCCTGAACGCCACCGCGCTGGTCGCGTTCACCCAGTCCGGGGACACCGTGCGACGACTCGCCCGACTCCACACCCCGCTGCCACTGCTGGCATTCACCCCGGTACCCCAGGTGCGCAACGAACTCGCCCTCACCTGGGGCACCGAAACGTTCCTCGTCGACCCGGTCGAATCGACCGACGAGATGATCCGCCAGGTCGACACCGCCCTCCTCCGACTGGGCACCTACCGGCACGGCGACCTCGTCGTCATCGTCGCCGGCTCACCCCCGCACACCGTCGGATCCACCAACCTCATCCACGTCCACCGCGTCGGCGAGGACGACGTCACGAAGGGCTGGACGCTGCCGCCTGGAGCAGGTGCGGACGGGTGGCTCCGACGGGGTTGAGCTGCTCGTACGCCCGCGCCACGTCGAGCAGGAACAGGTCGTTGCCGGGAGCGGCGACGATCTGCACGCCGACCGGCAGACCGTCGGCGCTGAATCCGGCCGGAACGGAGATCGACGGGCACCCCAGGACCGTCACGGTCAACGCCGACGTCATCCAGTCGAGGTAGTCGTCGCAGCGGCGTCCGTCGACGGCGGCCGGGTATTCGAGTTCGGCATCGAACGGAAGTACCTGGGACACGGGCATCACCAGAACGTCGTGGCGGCCGAAGAATTCGACGGCGCGATACTGGATCTCCGCCTGCGCCACCATGGCCTTCGCGACGTCGTCGGCGGACAGCCGGTCTGCCTGCCGGATGTTGTCGAGGAGCGACGGCTTCAGCATGTCGGGGGTCGCGTCCGCCTGCGCGCCGAAGTCGATCTTGAACCGCCATGCCCGCAGCGTGCGGAACACCCACTCGGCGTCGGGAATCGACGGCGCGTCCTCGGCCACCACCGCTCCCGCCGCGGCGAAGATCGACGCCTGACGGTCGTGAATCTCGCGGACCGGCGCGTCCAGGGGGAAGACGCCGTTCAGATCCGCGGACACCGCGACACGCAGACCGTGAAGGCCGGCGACACCGAGACGAGGAGCGACGGCATCGGCGCTGAGCGAGCTGCGGACGCGTGCGTCGGGTCCCGCGATCACCGACAGCAGCAGTTCGACGTCGTCGACGTTCCGGGCCATCGGGCCCTGCGTCACGAGCGAGTCCCAGGGTGCGCGGTTGGGCCAGCACGGAACACGGCCCGGGGTCGGGCGCAGTCCGACGACGTTGCAGAACGACGCCGGGTTGCGCAGCGAACCACCCATGTCGCTGCCGTCGGCGAGCGGTACCAGCCCGGCGGCGAGCGCGGACGCGGCGCCGCCACTCGACCCGCCCGCGCTCTTCGTCGGGTCGTACGGGTTGGTGGTGGTCCCGAAGACGGTGTTGAACGTGTGCGAGCCGGCGGCGAATTCGGGAACGTTGGACTTGCCGATCGTGACGGCCCCGGCCGCGGTGACGCGTTCGGCGATCAGCTCACTGGTCTCGGGCACGTTGTCGACGAACAGCGGCGAACCGGCGACCGTGGGGAACCCGGCGACGTCGTGAGTGTCCTTGAACGCGAACGGCAGTCCGTGCAACGGCCCCACCGGCCCGCCTGCTGCCGTCTGTGCGTCGGCGGCGGCGGCGGTGGCGTGCGCACGGTCCAGGTCGAGGCTGACAAGCGCGTTGACCGTCGGATTAACCTGCGCGATCCGGTCCATGTGCAGGCCGAGCAGCTCCCGCGCCGAGATCTCCTTGCTGCGGAGTGCGGCGAGCATCTCTCGCGCGGTCGAGTAGTGATCGATGGTCATGTCGTGGTCTCCAGGATCGGGGTGGCAGCCGGACGGTCGTCCGACGGCGCGGGGGTCGGGGTGCGGGGACGGGTGACACGGACGGCGGCCTCCACGACGGCGATCACCGCGAGGTTGAGGACCAGTCCGCAGATGCCGGCGTCGATGTTGGCGAGGTTCAGTTCGAAGACGGTCATCACGATGACGGTGAGCATGCCGACGACGAGCCCGGCGAACACGGACTGCTTGGCCAGCAACGGCTTCTCGGGCAGGGCCAGCGCCAGACCCGGAGCGAGCTGGCTGAGACCGCCGAACGTGAGCAGCAGCAGGTTGGCCAGCAGGTCGGGGCGCGTCAGGCCGAGCACCAGGGCCGTGGTGGCGGCGGCGATCACGACGAGGTGGTTGAACCGGAGTTTCGTGCGCTCACTCTGGATCTTGACCAGGTTGTGCGACGCCAGTGTCGAGATGCCGATGCAGATGGCGCCTGCGGGGAGCATCGCCGCCGAGGCTGCAGCGATCGCGATCAGTCCGAGCGCCCAGTTCGGCAGGGCGCCCCCGGCCAGCGTGAGCAGGACGGCGTTGCTGCTGGTGTTGGGGTTCAGGGCGAGGATCCCGACGAAGCCCAGCATGATCGGGAGAATCATGACCACCTGGTACATCGGCAGAAAAGTGTTGTTGGAGCGGATCACTCGGCCGTTCTTCGCGGCCAGCAGCGGCGGCCAGAGGTGCGGGGTGGTGAGGAATCCGCAGCCGATCGCGGAGATCAGCAGGCTGGTGGTCCACCAGACCTTGTCGTAGTCGCCGGGATTCACGGTCAGCATCTCGCTGTGCGTCTGCGCGATCTGGCCGAACACGTCGCCGATGCCACCGGCGAAGTGCAACGGGATCACGATGGACAGCACCACGACGGCGAGCAGGATCAGGACGTCCTTGACGTAGGCGGTGCGTGCCAGGCCGTGGATGCCGGCCCACAGCACGAACCCGACGACGAGGACGGTCGCGACGATCATGCTGAGCGTGCCCGAACTCGCGCTGCCCGTCACTAGGCGGACGATGAGGCCGAGGCCGGTGATCTGCAACTGCAGGTACGGCAGCAGGAAGATGATGCCGCACAACGCGACGAGTCGGCCGAGCAGCGGGCTGCGGTAGCGGTCCGCGAAGAAGTCGGCCTGGGTGATGTAGCCGCGGTCCTTGCTGAGCTTCCAGATCCGCGGGCCGATGAAATACAGGGCCACGTAGCCGAGCGGGATGTACGGGATGGCGTAGGTGGCGCCGATGCCGGCGGTGAAGGCGATACCGGCGACACCGAGGAACGTGAACGTGGTGAACGATTCACCGGCCTGCAGGAAGAAGCTGGTGACCACACCGAAGTTCCGCTTGCCGACCGTCCACTCGCTCAGGTTCTGAGCGCGTTTCCGGCGTCCACCGACCGCGATCACCGCCAGCCCGATCATGCCGGCCAGGGTGATCCACAGAGCTGAATTCGTCATAGTGTCGCCTCCTCGTGCGGCCGGACGAGGCCGAACTCCACCGCCGCCAGCGCGGGCAGCAGCAGGAGCACCCAGGCCGAACACCACACGAGCAGCCGCGGCATCCCGAGCCACAGATCGGCTGTGTTCACAAACGGCAGCCACACGGCGGTGACGAGTGCGAGAACCGGGGCGACCGGGACGAGCAGCAGCCAACGGCGCTGCGGCGAATCCTCGATCGCCCCGAGAATGGCTTCTCGTTGCATGCTGTTCCTTCTTCCATCCGGGGAGTAGAGGAAGCATGCGTGGTGTGGATCACAGCACTCAACAGCTGTGCGAGGTTCGGCGAAATCGGCCACCGGACTGTCGGAGATCGCAATCAGGGGCGCCGGAGGGGCCGTCCGATGTCGAAATCCGTCACATGACCCGTCCGCTGCGCTTGACCGCCTGCACCACCATGTTGGTCTCGAGGGCCATCGCGTCGGCCACCCACGGCGCGGTGGTGATGTAGTCGTAGAGCACCGACTCGTCGGGCGCGGCGATGTTGGCGACCACCTGGTATTCGCCCGCCGTGCCGGCCGCGTACCGCACGTACGGCATCTCGAGCATTCCCCGCACGAGCGGTTCGATCCGGTTGCGCTGGGTCTTGATGAACAGCATCGCCTCGGCGCGCAGCCCGAACAGGGCGGGGTCGACCACCACCCGGAGACTGATCGCAGCCTCGGTGAGCAGCGCCTGGACGCGTCGCCGGGCCGTCGCCTCGGAGACACCCGCGGTCCGGGCGAGCGCCGTGGTCCCCACCCGCCCGTTCTGCATCAGCTCGCGGATGATCGTCCGGTCGACGGGGTCCCGGGTGCCGCGTTCCAGGTCCGTGAGGAAGGTCGCCGGAGGCGCCACCCCGCCGATCGCTTCTTTCTCGGCGGGGGTCAGGACCCCGGCCTCCCATTCGCGGACCGTGCGGAAGTACCGCAGCACCGGGTCGGTCCAGCTTCGGACGACGCCCATCGTCGCGGGCAGTTCGTCCATGACGAGCTTCGGGAGACGATCCCGGGACACGTGGATTTCGGCCACACAGTCGGCGGTGCCGGTGAGGATGTACACGAAGATGCAGTCGCTGCGCTGAGCGAGGGCGCTCGCCGCCACCCGCACCGTTCCCGGTGAGCACTGCAGGCGCACGATCGCGGTGCCGCCGCTGTTCGCGACGGCGGTGACCGCCACCCGGCCGGACTCGAGGAGCGCGATGCCGTGCCGGGTCACGTTCCGCTCGGGTTCGCCGAGCGCCTGCGCAATTCGGCTCCAGGAGCATCGCCCGTCGACCTGGAGGGCGGCGACGATCCGCTGATCGAGCGAGAACCTGCGTTCGGTCATTGAAGCCGCCTGCCCTCCATGCAACGTGTGCATGCGATGTTAGGCCAGTCGGTGGTGGCGAGAATCCAGATGCTGTTCGCGGCTGATATCGCGCCCCATGTCGCGACTCGAAATCGCTGGTCTGCAACGGAATACGTGTCGCAACGGGACCGCAGGCGGACAAGCTGAATCACCAAAGGTTAGGCTAACCGTATATGGTCTGAACGTGACGGTGCGCATCGCCAGGCGCACCGCGTTGTCCGCTACGAAAGGTGATCGCATATGCAGTCGACGGCCGTTGCCGAGTCCGCAGAGACTTCGGCGGACCTCCCGCCGGGCGCGCCGTTCGTTCTCTCCCGCCCGCACGGCACCGTGATCGCCGACGGCATCCACACCGGTTACGACTCCGCCCGCGACGCCGCCGCGGCCCTGCGGAGCGGCACCGCGACGTCGGTGGTCGGCGCGCTCGCCTTCGACCCGTCACATCCCGCCGCGCTGATCGCACCACAGACGCTGCGTCATCGCCCGCGAAGCTGGTCCCCGCGTCGGCAGGCCCTTCCACACGTACGCGCCGGCAAGTCGATTCCCCCGGAGGACGAGCACGTCGCCCGGGTCGCCGCCGCCATTCACGTGCTGCGAGAGCCCGAGGCCGCACTGCACAAGGTGGTGCTCGCCCGATCGGTCGTCCTGCACGCCGACGAACCGCTGCATCCGCACGCACTGCTCGCGCAACTTGTCGCGAACGACCTCGGCGGCAACGGCTTCAGCGTCGATCTGAGCGCCGCGGGCACCGGCTGGTCGGGACGGCACCTCGTCGGCTCGAGTCCCGAGGTGCTCATCCGTCGCCACGGCGACACCGTGACCTGCCATCCTCTCGCCGGATCCGCTCCCCGGCACACCGATCCCGAGATCGACAGGCTGACCGCGGAGAACCTCGCGGCGTCGGAGAAGAATCTGCGTGAGCACGCCCTCGTCGTCGAGGCTCTGCGAGCGAGCCTCGAACCGTTCTGCACCGAACTCGACATCCCCGACCGGCCCACCCTCACCAGCACACCGCAACTGTGGCATCTCGGCACACCCGTGTCGGGACGACTGCGGGACCGCTCGGTGACCGCACTGGACCTCGCCGTCGCCGTGCACCCGACCCCGGCCGTGTGTGGCACCCCCACCGACGCCGCGCGTGCACTGATCGGCGAACTCGAGGGCGACCGCGGCTTCTACGCCGGCGCCGTGGGCTGGGCCGACGCCGACGGTGACGGCGAATGGATGGTCACCATCCGGTGCGCGCAGATCGACGCCGACCGCACCACCGTCACGGCGTACGCCGGCGGCGGCATCGTCGCCGCCTCCGAACCGGACGACGAACTCGCCGAGACCACAACCAAACTGGGCACAGTCCTCGCCGCACTGGGACTCCCCCGATGAGCGGCACGACACTGGTCGTCGGGGCGGCCCAGGGCATCGGACGGGCCACGGCCGTCACACTGTCGCGGTCCGGCCACCGCCTGGTACTGCTCGATCGTGATGCCGACGGCCTCGCCGCCACCGCGGCACTGCTCGACACCCCGCCGCTCGGCACCGCCGTCACCGACATCCGCGACACCGCCGCCGTCACCGACACCGTCCGCCGGATCGAGGACGAGCACGGACCCATCACCGCACTCGCGCACGTGGCGGGTGTACTCGAGACCGGCTCTGTTCTCGACGCCGACCCCGAGAGTTGGCAGCGCGTGTTCGACGTCAACGTCACCGGCCTCGTCAACGTGCTGAGGGCGGTCGGCACCGGAATGCGCGAGCGTGCAGCCGGTTCCATCGTCGTGGTCGGTTCCAACGCCGCGGGCGTCCCCCGCACCGGAATGAGCGCGTACGGCGCGTCCAAGGCCGCCGTCTCGATGATCGTCCGGGTACTCGGCCTCGAACTCGCCGAATACGGGATCCGCGCCAACATCGTCGCCCCCGGCTCGACGGACACCGCGATGCAGCGGTCGCTGTGGTCGGATCCCGCCGACGACGCCGGAGCACGCGGAGCGATCGACGGAGACCTGGGCTCGTTCAAGGTCGGTATCCCACTGGGCCGCATCGCCGACGCCGCCGACATCGCGGACTCCGTCGAGTTCCTCCTGTCGGATCGGGCACGTCACATCACCATGCAGGCGCTCTACGTCGACGGCGGCGCTACCCTCCGAGCCTGACGACCCCGAACAGCCATGCCCGTGAAAGGACTTTCGATGACCACGAGCGTTCGCGCTCCCCTGGAGACCACCATCGGCTACCCCGCCGACCTCGCCGCACGCTACCGTGACGCCGGGTACTGGACGGACGAGACGTTCCAGCAGTTCCTGGGCGCCCGCGCCGAGCAATTCGGGGACGCGATCGCCGTGACCGGACCGGACGCGTCCGGGGCCGACCGCGCCCTCACCTACCGGGAACTGTCCGACCGCGCCGACCGGCTCGCCGCCGGGCTGCAGTCGTCGGGGGTGCAGCCCGGCGACCGGGTCGTGGTGCAGTTGCCGAACATCGTCGAGTACGTCGAGGTGATCTTCGCGGTCTTCCGGCTCGGCGCACTGCCGGTGTTCGCGCTGCCCGCGCACCGCGCCCAGGAGATCTCCTACTTCTGCAGCTTCACCGACGCCGCGGCCTACGTCGTCACCGATACGCACGCCGGATTCGACTACCGCACACTCGCCCGCGACGTGGTGGCCTCGGCCGAGAATCCGCCCAGAATCATCGTGGCCGGGGACGCGGAGGAGTTCACGTCACTCGACGAACTGCGGGCGGCGGAACCGATCTCGGACGGGCCGGCGGTGGGTCCGGAATCCGTGGCGTTCCTGCAGCTCTCGGGCGGAACCACCGGGGTGTCGAAGCTGATCCCGCGCACCCACACCGACTACCTGTACTCGGTGCGCGAGTCGGACCGCATCTGCGGCGTCGACGCGAGCACCCGCATGCTCGTCGTTCTGCCTGCGGCGCACAATTTTCCGATGAGCTCACCGGGCATCCTCGGCGTGCTGCACGCCGGTGGTCGCGTGGTGCTCGCGCCGGATCCGAGCCCCGACACCGCGTTCGCGCTCATCGAGAAGGAGGGCGTCACGATTGCGTCGCTGGTGCCGCCGCTCGCGTTGGCCTGGCTGGCCGCCCGTGGTCGCACGGTACGGGACCTCTCGAGCCTCGAGGTGCTGCAGGTGGGCGGTGCCAAGTTCAGCGCCGAGGCCGCGAAGCGGGTGCGTCCCGAACTCGGGTGCACGCTGCAGCAGGTCTTCGGGATGGCGGAGGGCCTGGTCAACTACACGCGGCTCGACGATCCGGAAGTCACGATCGTCACCACCCAGGGCAGACCGATCAGCCCCGACGACGAGGTCCGGGTCGTCGACGACCTGGGCGAGCCCGTCCCGAACGGCACGTCCGGTCATCTGCTCACCCGCGGCCCGTACACGATCCGCGGGTATTACCGCGCTCCCGACCACAATTCGACGTCCTTCACCGAGGACGGCTTCTACCGCACCGGCGACATCGTCCGGCTCACGGACGACGGCTACCTCGTCGTCGAGGGCCGCTCGAAGGATCAGATCAACCGCGGCGGCGAGAAGGTGGCCGCGGAAGAGGTCGAGAACCATCTGCTCGCACACCCCGCCGTCGCCGACGTCGCGGTGGTGTCGATGCCCGACCCGTATCTCGGCGAACGGAGTTGCGCGTTCGTCGTGGTGCGAGGTGAGCAGCCGAAGGCCGTCGAACTCAAGAAGTTCGTCCGCGGCCGCGGGCTCGCCGACTACAAGGTGCCGGACAAGGTGGTGTTCGTCGACGAATTCCCGGTCACCGGCGTCGGCAAGATCAGCAAGTCCGACCTGCGCCGGGCACTGGAGAAGACGTTCGTGACCTCGTAGCTCACCCCGGCTATCGGGACAGTCTCCCCAGCAGCGCGGACGCGACGGCGATCCCGAGCACCGCGGCCGCCACGAGCACCCCGAAGTCCAGCCAGTAGTTCGTGGGCTGGCCGATCAGCAGCCCCCTGAGTGCGGACACCTCGTAACTCAGGGGGTTCACGCGGCTGATCGCCTGAACCCACCCCGGCATGAGTTCCACCGGGTACAGCGCGTTCGACGCGAAGAACAGCGGCATCGTGATCGCCTGGCCGATCCCCATCAGCCGGTCACGTTTGAGCACCACCCCGGCGATGGCCACCGATAGGCACGAGAAGAACGCCGCGCCCAGCACCACGACCGCGACGACACCCAGAAGACGCACCGGATTCCACGTCATTCCGACCCCGAGCAGCGCCGCCACGACCACGACGACCACGGCCTGGGCAACCGCGCGGACGCCGGCGGCGAACGCCTTACCCGTCACGAGAGCCGCGCGCGGAGTGGGTGTCACGAGCAGTTTGGTCAGGACCCCGGCGTCGCGTTCCCAGATGATCTGGATGCCGTAGAAGATCGCGACGAAGAGCGCCGACTGGGCGATGATGCCCGGTGCCAGGTAGTCCAGGTAGGGGACGTCGCCGGTCGGGATCGCGCGGATGCGGCTGAACGTCTCCCCGAAGATGACGAGCCACAGAATCGGCTGGATCGCCCGGGTCATTAACTCCGTCCGGTCGTGGCGGAGCTTCTGCAGCTCGACCAGACAGAACGTGACGATCCGCGACAACAACCGGAGCACACCCCGGGTCGGCGGTTCAGCCCAGACGGCGGGCAGTGCGGCGGGCGCTACGGACATCCCGGAGCCCTCCCTTCTCGTCGGCGGTGAGACTGTCACCGGTGAAGTGGCGGAAGACGTCGTCGAGGGTCGCGTCGGGCCCCAGTTCGGCGACGAGCCCCGATGGGGAACCGACCGCCCGCAGTTCGCCGCGGTGCATCAACGCGACCCGATCACACAGTGCCTCGGCCTCTTCCATGTAGTGGGTGGTGAGCAGGACCGTCATCCCGTACTGCTTCTGCATCTCGGTGACGCGGGTCCACACCGAATCCCGCGCCACCGGATCCAGCCCGACCGTCGGCTCGTCGAGCACCAGCAACGACGGCCGGTTGACCAACGCCTGCGCGAGTTCGAGGCGCCGGACCATGCCGCCCGAGAAACTCGACGCCACCCGGTCTGCGACGTCGGCGAGATCCACCATCTCCAGCACCTCGTCCACCCGGCGCCGGCGTTCGGACCGGGGCACGTCGTAGAGGCGGGCGAACCAGGACACGTTCTCACGGGCGGTGAGCGCGCCTTCGATCGACAACTGTTGCGGCACATACCCGAGCAGCCGTCGAACGGCCATGGCCTGGGTGCGCACGTCGTACCCGAAGATGCTCACGTCGCCCTCCTGCAGCGGAAGAAGCGTGTTGAGCAGTCGGATCGTGGTGGTCTTCCCCGCCCCGTTGGGGCCGAGAAGGCCGAAGCACTCCCCCGCCTCGATCACGAGGCTCAGGTCCTTCACCGCGGTGTAGCCCCCGAACGAGTAGGTCACGTGCGACAGTGCCAGCGCGTCGTGGGACGGCCGCTGTCGTGCGGCGGTCCGCGCCCTGCGAAACATCATCTGGCGACCTCCTGATCGCTCGGCCCGGCCTGATCCGGGTGGAGGGCTCCGGCGAGGCGGGTGATGGCGGGTACGGCGGATTCGATGGCCTTCCGGTCCTCGGCACTCAGTCCGTCGAATGCGGCGGCGACCTCGATGTTGCGGCGGTCGCGCCACCGTTCGACCTGGGCCCGCGCGTCGTCGGTGAGCGCCAGGCGGGCGACGCGGCGGTCGGACTCGTCCGGCACCCGTTCGATCAGCCCGGCGTCGGTGAGTTGCCGCACGAGGGTGGAGACGGTGTTCGCCGCGAGGCCCAGGGCCGCCGCGGCTTCCGCGACGGACGTGCCGGGCCTGCGGCGGAGCAGCCGCACCAACTCCACCTGCGACCCCGTCAACGGTGTCTCCGGCCACGGCCGCCCGACCCGACGGCGCGTGTGCCGGCGCAGCAATCCGATTGCGGCGAAGAGCTGTTCGGCAGGCGCCGAGTGGTCGGGTGCCTCGTTCTGTGCCATGGATTCAATATAGCTCTGTTTCAGAGGTATTACGAGGGCGGCTACGCTCGGGCATGCACACCGAGTTCCGATGATCGAGGTGACGAGGAGACGTCTGCATGTGCCTGGTCCTGTTCGCCTGGCATACCCGCCCCGATCTCCCCCTCGTCGTCGCAGCCAACCGCGACGAGTTCTACGCCCGCCCCACCGAACCGCTGAGCAGGTGGGACGACGGGTTCCTCGCGGGCCGCGATCTGCTCGCCGGCGGCACCTGGATGGGAATCGCCGACTCCCTGCGATTCGCGGCCGTCACCAACGTCCGCAACGGCGCACCCTCCACCGGGGCACGGTCCCGCGGGGCCCTGCCCGTCGACTACCTCCGCGGTCGGCTGTCACCCGCCGACTACGCCGCACAGGTGGCCGCAACGGGCGCCGAGTACGGCAGCTTCAACCTGCTCGTCGGCGACCCCGCGGAACTGTGGTGGGCCACCAACCGGCCCCATGGTCGGCGGCAGCGGGTGGAACCCGGCGTCCACGGCCTGTCCAACGCCGAACTCGACACACCGTGGCCGAAGGTGACCGGCGGAAAGCAGGCGTTCGCCGCTGCACTCGCTGCCGACGACGGCAGCCCCGATGCGGATCCGGGGGCATACTTCGACGTGCTCGCCGACAGCGACCCCGCACCGTGGGAGGCGCTACCCGACACGGGCATCGAACCCGAACTCGAACGCGCCCTGTCGTCCCGGTTCATTCACTACGCCGACTACGGGACGCGGGCGTCGACACTGCTGCGGGTCCGGCCGGACGGCACCTTCGACATCACCGAACGACGGTTCGACGAGAACGGCCCCACCGGCGAGGTCCGCTACCCCGCACGTGAGTGACAAAGTGTGCTCCCGCACGCTTTGCCACTCACGTCAGGGAGGAACGGATGACGCCCGCCGTCTGATCGAGCGCGATCCGGCTCGGCGACTTCGGCATTCCGCGCAGCCCGAACCCGTCACCGGCGGTCCGGGGAACGACGTGCAGGTGGACGTGGAAGACCTCCTGGCCGGCGGCGATCCCGTCGGCCAGGAACAGGTTGACGCCCTGAGCCCGCATCGGCCCGCGGCGCAGCGCGGTCGCGATGCGCTGCCCCACCGCGAACACCGCCGCGCCGTCACCCGCGTCGAGGTCGGCGAGCCCGGTCGCGTGCCGCTTCGGGACCACCAGCAGGTGTCCGGAGGTCCACGGCCGGATGTCCATGAACGCCATCACATCGTCGTCCTCGTGCACGACGCTGGCGTCGGATCGGCCCGACACGATCTCGCAGAAAATGCAGTTCACGGGTTAGGCACCTCCGGTGCTTGTGCGTGGTTGACGAGTGCCTGCACTCGTTAACCACGCACGGGCGGCGAAGCCGCCTACAGGATCGGGGACGGCTGGTAGGCGGCTGCCTCGGGGTTGGCGTCGACGAGCTTCTGCACCTGCGCGACGACCGTGGCGACCTGCGACTCGGCGGCGCCGATGAACGCCTTCTTGTCGGCGAGGGCCTCGTCGAGGGCGGCCCGGTCGAGGGGCAGGCGGTCGTCGGCGGCCAGGCGGTCGAGGAGGTCGGGCTCCTTGCCCTCCTCGCGCATCGCCAGCGCGACGGCGACGGCGTGTTCCTTGATGACCTCGTGCGCCGTCTCCCGGCCCACTCCGGCCCGCACCAGGGCCATCAGGACCTTGGTCGTGGCGAGGAACGGCAGGTACCGGGTGAGTTCCTTCTCGATGACGGCGGGGTAGGCGCCGAATTCGGCGAGCACCGTCAGGAACGTCTCGATCAGTCCGTCGATCGCGAAGAACGCGTCCGGCAGCGCGACGCGGCGCACCACCGAGCAGAACACGTCGCCCTCGTTCCACTGCGCGCCCGCGAGCTCGGCGGCCATGGACGCGTACCCGCGCAGCACGACCTGCAGTCCGTTGACGCGCTCGCAGGAACGGGTGTTCATCTTATGCGGCATCGCGGACGACCCGACCTGGCCGGGTTGGAAGCCCTCGGTGACCAGTTCGTGGCCGGCCATCAGGCGGATGGTGTGCGCGAACGACGACGGCCCGGCCGCCACCTGAACCAGCGCGGACAGCACGTCGTGGTCCAGCGACCGCGGGTACACCTGGCCGACGCTCGTGAACACGTGGGAGAAGCCGAGGTGCTCGGCGACCTTCTGCTCGAGCGCCTCCAGCTTCGACGCGTCGCCGTCGAGGAGGTCGAGCATGTCCTGCGCGGTGCCCATGGGTCCCTTGATGCCGCGCAGCGGGTAGCGGTCGATCAGCTCGCGCAGCCGGGTGACCGCGACGAGCAGTTCGTCGGCCGCCGACGCGAACCGCTTGCCCAGTGTGGTGGCCTGCGCCGCGACGTTGTGCGACCGGCCGGCCATGACGAGGCTGCCGTACTCGGCGGCCCGCTCGGCCAGCCGGGCGGCGACCGCGACACCGTGCGCGTGCACGTGCTCGAGCGACCGCAGGATCTGCAGCTGCTCGACGTTCTCGGTGAGGTCACGGCTGGTGAGACCCTTGTGAACCTGCTCGTGCCCGGCGAGCGCGTTGAACTCCTCGATGCGGGCCTTCACGTCGTGGCGGGTGACACGCTCACGGTCGGCGATGGAGTCGAGGTCCACCTGCTCGAGCACCCGCTCGTAGTCGGCGAGCGCCTCGGTCGGCACGTCGATCCCGAGTTCCGCCTGGGCACGCAGCACGGCGAGCCACAGCTGGCGCTCGAGGACGATCTTGTGCTCGGGCGACCACAACTCGACGAGTTCGGGGCTGGCGTAACGGTTGGCAAGGACGTTCGGGATGCGGCTCACGAGTCCTCAGTTTACGGCGGTGCTACAGCTCGACGTGGTCCGGCCGGTCGAGGGCGGGCGCGACGACGTCGACGACGTCGAGCAGCATGGCCCGGGCGAGGGCCCGCAGGTCGGGGTCGTGTTCGCCGAGCGCGGTCACCAGAGCTCCGTCGACGACGGCGACGAGCCGCCGGAGTTGCTCCTGCCGGACGTCGCGGTCGGAGCGTCGCAGGGCCTCGGTGAGTACGTCGTCGAGTTGCGCGCGCAACCGCAACTGCACCTCGCGCAGTTCGGGGCGACGCGCACAGGCCGTGAACCGCTCGTACCGGGAGATCAGCCTCTCGCGGCAGTCCTCACTGATCAGGGCCGGTCCGACGAGTAGGTCGAGGAGGAGGTCGACGGTGGATTCGCGGCCGCGGCGCCGGTGCGTGACGTCGTCGACGCGGCCGCGCATGACCGCGAGATCACGGTTGCCGTTGCATTCGACGGCCTTCGCGATCAGGTCGTCCAGCGACTCGAAGTAGTAGGTGGTCGACGCGAGCGGAAGGTCGGCCCGGGTGGCCACCGAGCGGTGCCGGACCGCGTCGAATCCACCCTCGAGCAACAGATCGGCGGCAGCCTCGACCAGCGCCTGTCGGCGCCGTTCGCCCTTGGGAGTTGCCGCAGATGACACCAATTCATCCTGCCAGCCGCGGGTGCCGAACCAGGGCAAATTGGACGACAGACCGTGAAGTATGTGGGCTGTGGAGGCCACCCGCGTAGCGTCGGGACCATGCGGGTGTCGGTGCGGATCGCAGGCGCGGACCGCGGCCGAAACCTTGTCGCGGTCCGGGGTCCTCGAGTTCCCCGGGGCTCGGCCCACGACGTCCTGCAGTCCTCGCAGTGCGCCCCCTCCGTCGCCGTCGGCTTCCTCGAAAGTCCGGGCGGGGACTACGACACAAGCTGCCTCGACCGGGTGCGGGTGCCGACGTTCACGACGCCCTGAGTGTCGGCCGTCGTACGAGGCGACGGAGCCGCAGGGCGACCGTCAGCAGCGCGGGGAACGTCACCGCGAGAAGCGTGAACCGCTGGAGAAGCCCGGCGACGTCGTGCAGTGGGGCACCCTCCGGCATCGCGAACCGGCCCAGCATCACGAAGCACCCCAGTCCGGCCACCCCGGCGACCCCGACGTATCGCGCCAGGCCGCGCCACCGCGGATCGGCGGCGAACCGGCGCGACAGCACCAGCAGCGCCAGCGCGCTGCAGGAGAAGAATGTGATCCCCGCGATCACATGGTTGCCGGGGTCGTAGGCGTTCCCGGTCGCGTCCTCACGCAAGGGGAACACGGCGGCGAGAACCAGCCCTACCGCCGCGGCGCCGAGCAGGGCCGGTCCCGCCCAGCCGAAGCGTGTCGCCGCGATGCCGCGGTGCAGTCCGGCCGCGAAGATCAGCAGTAGCGCGGCGAAGGCCAGGAAGTTCAGCTGCTGGATCCACCCGCTCGGGTCCGCCTCGAGGGCGCTGATCGGGTCGGCGATCGGGCTGTAGTCGTCCCGGAGGACTGCCTCCTGGGCGACGAATCCCGCGGTGAACACGAGCGGTCCCGCTGCGCCCGCACGGGCGGCCCACCGCTGGAAGTCGGAGCGCGACACGAGAACTGACGTGGTGACCATGCCATCGACGCTAGAGCGACGTCACCGCGCGGGCATCGGAAAATTCACCCATTTCGCCCCGGGCGGAAAATGGGTCGTTCTACCCACTGCGGTCAGTTGTCGGGAACGACGGCTCCGGTCGACGCGTCGACGTTCACGTCGTAGTCCCAGCCCTTGGCGTCGCGGATATGGATGTGCCACACCGTCTTACCGTCCCGTTGTTGCTCCTCGGCGTTCGCGACCGGATCTGCTCCGCCTGCTGCTGGGTCACCGCTCCGCCGGCGGGAGGGGCCGGTACTGGTGCAGCTGTGGTCTCCCCGTCCTGACTCTCGGGGACCACCGCGCCGGTCGCCGCATCGACGTCGACGTCGTAGTCGTAGCCCCGTGTGTCGCGGATGTGGACATGCCACACCGTCTTTCCATCCCGTTGCTGTTCCTCGGAGTTCGAGACGGTGCCGCCCGGGACTGCCGCGACAGCGATCTGCTCCGCCTGCTGCTTGGTGACCGCCGACGCCACCGCCGTGCCCGTGGTTGTCGGCGGCGCCGTCGTGGCCGTGGCCGATGCCGTGGCACTGGCAGAGGTCGACGAGGTGTCACTGCTGTCGGAACCGCAGCCACCCAGCAGCAGAGCGGAGGCCGCGACAACCGGGATCAGGCTCGCACATCGCACAATTCTGGGGGTCATCGTGGCTCCTCGATCGCTCGACGGCGTGGACCTGCCTGTCAGAGTACGGGAGCGACAACCGACCTCGAGGTAGTTTTCAGCAGTTCTCGCCGGTCCGGGTCAGAGCGTCACCACGCCCGGCACGACCGCCTGCCGAAGCCGCGACGGGCCAGCACGAGCCAGACGATGGGCAGGAAGACGAGCGGGGGGACGCGGACCAGGGCGACCCACAGGATCGCGGCGAGCACGGCCACCACGAACACCAGCGTCCGCAGCGCCGCGGCCTCCCGTCCCGGATCGCGGCGCACGCGATCGGGTTCGGGCGCGAAACGCTGTTCGTCCGGGAGGTCCGCGAAGAGCGGCATGAGGTCGGCGGCGGTCTTGGCGAGGTACGCCTGGCGGACCCTCGCGTCGAACTCGTCGGTCTCGAGCCGTCCGGCTGCGAAATGTTCGGCGAGTGCCGCCGCGGCTTGCTCCCGTTCCACGGTCCCGATGCGGACTCCGCCGGGAACGGGTGGCTGTGGATGACTGATGTCGCTCATGTCGTCGCCTCAGGGCCGGTGTGTAACAGTGTAATCCTAGCCACAGTGTAGGCCTTCTACTCCTGGTCGCGCCCGTGGAAACCTTCCCGGCGCTGTTCCTCGGCCCGTTCCCGGCACCGCCGCACGAACTCGGCTTCCCCGGGGTCGGCGGGCAGCCGATCGCCCGGGTCCTTCTGCGGCCGTCCGACGACGAGCCACAACACCGAGCCGACGAGCGGAAGCAGCAGCACGATCACCAGCCAGCCCTCCTTCGAGAGGTTCCGGAACTGGTCGTCGTCGGTGGTGATGGCGTCGGCGAAGCACAGGACCCACAACACGAATGCGAACAACGCGATGTACAGCATCGCCGTTCTCCTTGCCTGGCACGCCCGAACACGCAGTGCGCCCAAGTCCATCGAACAACTGCTGCGGCGGTGCCGCAAGAGGTGTCGTCGAGAAACTCCGCCTACAGCCAGCGACCCAGTCGCACCAGCGATTCCCGGACCTCGGCGGTGGATCCGGCGAACGACAGCCGGACCGTCCGGTCGCCGTGGACGGTGTCGAAATCGATGCCCGGGGCCAGCGCCAGACCGGTGTCCTGCAGCAGTCGCGAGCACCATTCCGTCGATGTGCCGCCGTGGGATCCGCCGAGCAGGTGCCCGATGTCGGCGTACACGTAGAACGCGCCGTCGGCGGGCGCCAGGTCGGCGATGCCCAGTTCCGGAAGCCCGGTGAGCAACAACTCCCGGTTGACGGCGTAGCGCTGGACGTGGCCGTCGAGCTCGGCCCTCGATTCCTCGGTGAACGCGGCGATCGCCGCGTACTGGGAGATGGCCGGCGGGCACACCGTCATGTTCGAGGCCAGGCGCTGCAGCGGCCGGCGCAGCCCCTCCGGGACCAGCATCCAGCCCAGCCGCCAGCCCGTCATCGAGAAGTACTTGGACACCGATCCGACGACGACGGATTCGCGCGACGTCTCCCACGAACTCGTCATCGCCTGCTCGCCGTAGCCGATGCCGTGGTAGATCTCGTCGGAGATCAGCAGCGTCCCGTGGTCGTCGCACCAGCGGGCGAGGGCGGCCAGTTCGCCGGGGTCGATGACGGTGCCGGTGGGGTTGGCGGGGCTGGCGACGATCAGTCCGGCAGGCGGCTCGGGCAGGGCGTCGAGCATCGCGACCGTCGGCTGGAACCGGGTGTCCGCTCCGCAGTCGATCTCGATGACGTTGCAGCCGAGCGCGGCGAGCGTGTTCCGGTAGGCCGGGTAGCCGGGGCGGGCCACCACGACGGTGTCGCCGACGTCGAACGCGGCGAGGAACAGCAGCGTGAACGCACCCGAGGATCCGGTGGTCACGACGACGTCCTCGGCGTCGACGTCGATACCGGATTTGGAGGAGTGGTATCCGGCGATCGCCTCGCGCAGCGGCAGTATCCCGAACGTCTCGGTGTAGCCGAGCAGGTGTCCGTCGAGCACTTCCCGCGTCGCGCGGAGAACCGGCTGCGGAGCGGGAGTGGACGGCTGCCCCGCTGCGAGCGTCAGCACGTCACCGTGGGTGCGCTGACGTTCGGTGGCGGCCTTCCACACGTCCATCACGTGGAAGGTCTGGATGTTGGACCGCTGGGATTCTGGACGCACCCCTTGACGCTAGCGTGACGCGCTCACTGCCCCGCCAACGCGTCCCGCTGCGACTCCACCGTCTCCCGGATGGCACCCACCACCGCCGCGACCTCCGGTCGGCGCAACGACTCGGGTCTTGCCACGAGCCAGTACGCCAGCGTGGCCTCGACCTGCCCGGGCAGCACCCGGACGAGGTCGTCGTGGCGGTCGGCCATGAAGCACGGCAGCAACCCGATACCTGCCGACGCCCGGGTGGCCTCGACGTGCACGAACACGTTGGTCGACGTCACCGATTCGCGCATCGAGACGGTGAGGCGGCGTGCGAGGTCGAGCTCGTCGACCTGCAGCATCGAGTCGATGAAGTAGACGAGTGAATGATCGGCCAGATCACCCACCTGCCTCGGTGTGCCGTGTGCGGACAGATACGACTTCGCGCCGTACAGGCCGAGGGTGTAGTCGGCCAGCCACAGCGCCTCCGCCCGGTGCACCTGCGGCTTGCCCACGACGATCTCGATGTCGAGCCCCGAGCGATGCTGTGAGGCCCGGCGGGTGATCGCGACGATCTCCACGGACACCTCGGGGTGCCTGCTGCGGATCAGCGCGCCGGCGGGTGCCGCGATGTAGGCGCTGAACCCGTCGGTCGCCGATACCCGGACCACGCCCTTCAGGTGGTCGGCGCGGCCGGGTTCGGCGACGAGTCCGTGGACGGCGGCCTCCACGCGTTCGGCCGCGGTCAGCGCCTGCCGCCCGAGGTCGGTGAGTTCCCACCCGCCCGCGGCCTTCACGAGTACCCGGCCGCCGAGGCTTTTCTCCAGACTCGCGATCCGCCGCGAGATGGTCGTGTGGTTGACGCCCAGGTCGTCGGCGGCGGTGTTGAAGCGGCCGGTCCGCCCCACTGCCAGCAGTACGAGCAGGTCGTCGGCGCTGGGCAGGGCTGTTCCAGAGGTCACTTGTGCATATTTGCACATGCCGACTGCAGGTTGCGTCATTGTGTGCGCACAAATATGCATCAATACTCGGCAGGACCAACGAACTGTGTCCCCAGTCACAACGGGGTACGGAGTGTAACGAGGAGCGACAGATGAGCGTCGACGAAACAGCGCACGCGAAGGAAGCCCCGCCGTCCGGGCTGAAGAAGGTGGTCGGCGCATCCATGGCCGGCACCGTCGTCGAATGGTACGAGTTCTTCCTCTACGGGACCGCGGCGACGCTCGTGTTCAGCAAGGTCTTCTTCGCGGCCGGGGACAACGAACTCGACGCGATCATCGCGGCGTTCGTCACGTACGCCGTCGGCTTCGTCGCCCGGCCCCTCGGCGGCATCGTCTTCGGTCACTTCGGTGACAAGTTCGGCCGCAAGCAACTGCTCCAGTTCAGCCTCCTGCTCGTCGGCGCGGCCACGTTCCTGATGGGCTGCCTGCCCACGTACGGCCAGATCGGGTACTGGGCCCCGGCCCTGCTCGTCACCCTCCGCTTCATCCAGGGATTCGCCGTCGGCGGCGAGTGGGGTGGCGCGGTGCTGCTGGTGGCCGAGCACAG
The DNA here is from genome assembly GCF_001583455.1 of Rhodococcus sp. LB1. Classification (NCBI taxonomy): domain Bacteria; kingdom Bacillati; phylum Actinomycetota; class Actinomycetes; order Mycobacteriales; family Nocardiaceae; genus Rhodococcus; species Rhodococcus sp. LB1. Next base: position 117,519 of record NZ_LTCZ01000423.1, read on the forward strand.
CCCGAACAAGTCCCGCGGCTTCTGGTCGTCGTGGCCGCAGGCCGGCGTGCCTGCCGGCAACCTCGTCGCGACCGTCGTCCTGCTGATCCTGACGACGACGCTGTCCGATGCGGCGTTCCTCAGCTGGGGCTGGCGCGTGGCGTTCTGGCTGTCGGCCGTGATCGTCCTCGTCGGCTACTACATCCGCACGAAGGTCACGGACGCTCCGATCTTCATCCAGGCGCAGAAGGAAGCGGAGCACATCAAGGA
>NZ_LTCZ01000424.1:0-26904 GCF_001583455.1 Rhodococcus sp. LB1
CGTGCCGCACTCCCCGCACCGGAGGCTCCGGCGCGTCGATTCCGCGCCCCGGCAACCCCGTTCGAGTCCGTCGTCGCCGAGGTGTACGGCGACGTCCTCGGTGTCGATCGCGTCGGTGCCGACGACGACTTCTTCCGGTTGGGCGGAGATTCGCTGTCGGCCACCCGGGTCGTCGCCCGGGTCGATGCCGCTCTCGGCGTCGACGTCGGCGTGCACGCCCTGTTCGAGGCGCCGACCGTGACGGCTTTCGCGGAGCGCGCGGCGAAAGCGGGTGTGCTGACGCACCGGCCGGAGTTGCGGGCAGCGCCGCGCCCCGAACGCATTCCCCTGTCCCTGGCGCAGACCCGCATGTGGTTCCTCAACCAGTTCGACACCTCGTCGCCCGCCTACAACATCGCCATGGCGTTCCGGCTCACCGGCGCACTCGACCTCGGGGCACTGCGGGCTGCGGTGTCCGATGTGGTGAAGCGCCACGAATCGCTCCGCACCCGATTCCCGATGGCCGGCGACGAACCGGTGCAGGTGATCCTCCCTGCTGCCGATTCGGTGCCGGACCTGCCCGTCACGACGGTGTCGAGCGACGAGGAGTTGCGGGAACGGCTGTCGGCGGCGGTCTCGGAGGGGTTCGACGTCACTGGGCAGATCCCGTTGCGGGCCGCCGTGTTCGAGACGTCCGGCACCGATCGAGTGCTGCTGGTCGTGGTCCACCACATCGTTGCGGACGGCGTGTCGATGGTCCCGCTCGCGCGCGACATGATGGTGGCGTACACCGCGCGGGCGGGCGGGCACGCCCCGGAGTGGCACCCGCCCACGGTCCAGTACGCCGACTTCACGCTCTGGCAGCGTCAGCTCCTCGGGTCGGAGGACGATCCGCAGTCGATGGTGTCGCAGCAACTGGACTACTGGCGCACCACGCTGGCCGGCCTCCCTGCCGCCCTGGACCTGCCCGCCGACCGCCCGCGGTCGATGGAACGCACGCCCGACGGGAGCAGGGTCGGATTCGAGATCGACGCCGGTCTGCACCACCGGCTGCTGGCGACGGCGTCCACGCACCAGTCGACCGTGTTCATGGTCGCGCACGCCGCCCTTGCCGCCTTCCTCGCGAGGATGTCCGGTACCGAGGACATCGCCGTCGGCACCCCGGTCGCCGGGCGCGGCGAGGCCGCCCTCGACGACGTGGTCGGCATGTTCGTCAACACCGTGGTGCTGCGGACCGTCGTCTCCGACGCGAGCCGGTTCTCCGAACTGCTCGGGCAGGTGCGCGACGTCGATCTCGGCGCGTACGCCCACGCGGAGGTGCCGTTCGAGAAGGTCGTGGAAGCGCTCGATCCGCCCCGCTCGACGGCACACTCACCGCTGTTCCAGGTGCTGCTCGAGTTCCAGAACGTCGAACGCCCCGACCTTTCGCTGCCCGGCGTCGAGGTAGAGGGCATCGACCTCGGTGCGACGATCGCGAGGTTCGACCTGCAGCTGACGTTGTCCGAGGAGTACACGGACGACGGAACACCGGCAGGCATCACGGCCGGTTTCACCTACGCCACCGACCTTTTCGACGCCGAAACCGTCGCCGGCCTGGCCGACCGGTTCGTCCGGATGCTCGACATCGCCGTCACCGACCCGTCGATCAGGGTCGGCGACCTCGAGATCCTCGACGCCCTCGAACGGGACGAACTCGTGCCCATGCGCGGCTTTCCCGCGGCCGCGGAACGCACGCTGCCGGACGTCCTCACCGCGGGCGCCGCGCTTGCACCGGGGGCGACCGCAGTGTCGTGCGAAGGCGTCACCGTGTCATACCAGGAACTCGACGAGCGGTCGAACCGACTGGCCAGGGCGCTGATCCGTCGGGGCGCCGGCCCGGACGCCTTCGTCGCGATCGGCGTGCCGCGATCGATCGAATGGGTGCTGTCGGTGTGGGCGGTCGCGAAATCGGGGGCGGCGTACGTGCCGGTCGATCCCGCCCTGCCGCCCGCGCGCACCGGCGGCATGCTCGAGGATTCGGGTGCGGTGCTCGGGTTGACGGTGACGGCGCACCGCGACCGGCTGCCCGGGGTGGTGCCGTGGCTGCTGCTCGACGATCCCGAAGTGGCGACTGCGCATTCCGCAGACCCGATCTCCGACGCCGACCGCATCCGTCCGCTGCGCGTCGAGCACACCGCCTTCCTGCTCTACACCTCCGGTTCGACGGGAACACCGAAGGGCGTCGTGATCACGCACGGCGGTCTCGCGAATCTCGCTGTGGAGGAACGGGAACGGTTCGCGTCGATGCACGGTGCCCGGGTCTCGCACCTGGCGTCGCCGAATTTCGACGCGTCCGTGTTCGAACTGCTGATGGCGTTCGCCGTCGGCGCGACTCTGGTGATCGTGCCGCCGAGAATCTTCGGGGGAAGGGAACTGGCCGAACTGCTCGAGGCCGAGCACGTCACGCACGCCTTCTTCACACCCACGATCCTGGACACCCTCCGCCCCGAGGACCTCCCCTCCCTGCGGATACTCGCGATGGGGGGCGAACGGTTCCCACCCGAGTTGGCGGACCGCTGGACCCCGGGGCGCTTCGTCTTCAACGGGTACGGCCCGGCCGAGGCCACGGTCCAGACGACGATCAGCGAGGTGCTGTCACCCGACGAACCGGTGAACATCGGTGGGCCCGGCCGCGGCGTCGACGTGATCGTGGTGAACACCTGGCTGCAGCCCGTTCCGGTGGGGGTGATCGGGGAACTGTACGTCGCGGGGCCGGGGCTCGCGCGCGGCTACCACCGGCGTGCGGCGCTGACGGCCGCGTCCTTCGTGGCGAACCCGTTCGGCGAACCCGGCTCCCGCATGTACCGGACCGGCGACCTCGTGCGGTGGATCGAGGTCGGCAGGCTGGAGTATGTGGGACGCAACGACTTCCAGGTGAAGATCCGGGGACAGCGGGTGGAACTCGGCGAAATCGAATCGGTGCTGGCCCGCTGCGACGGCGTCGGCCGCGCGGCGGTCACCGTGCACAGCGGCGCCGGCGACCGGCTGGTGGGATACGTGACCGCCGAAGCCGGTGCGAGCATCGACACCGCCGAGGTACTCCGGTACGCCGGATCCCACCTCGCGCCGTACATGGTGCCCACCCAGCTGGTGGTGCTCGACCGGCTGCCCGTCGGCCGCACCGGCAAGCTCGACCGGCGAGCGCTACCCGCACCGGTGCTCGCGCCCAGAGAGTTCCGGGCACCCGCCACCCCGGTCGAGGAGGCGGTGGCGGAGGCCTTCGCCGACGTCCTCGGCATCGAACGGGTCGGAGCCGACGACGACTTCTTCGAACTGGGCGGGAACTCGCTCGTCGCGACCCGGGTGGCGTCCGCGCTCCGCGACCGGCTCGGCACCGACGTCGTGCTGCAATGGATCTTCCGCAACCCCACCCCGGAGGGCCTGGCTCGCCGCATCGTCGACCCGTCGGCGCTCGGAAGCATGCCGGCGGACGACGTGCTGAACGTCGTCGTTCCGTTCCGGGCATCCGGTGCGCAACCCGCGCTGTTCTGCGTGCACCCGGCGGGTGGACTCGCGCTGGGATACGCCGGACTGATGAAGTACGTCTCGCCCGACCGTCCGGTGTACGGGCTGCAGCTGCCGATCCTCAGCGGCGGAACGACGTTCGAGTCGATGGCGCAGCTCGCCCACCGGTACGTAGTCGAGATGCGCGCGGTGCAGCCCGAGGGGCCCTACCACCTGCTGGGCTGGTCCCTCGGCGGTGTCATCGCCCAGGCCGTCGCCGTCGAACTCCGTGAGTCCGGCGCCGAGGTCGGCACACTCGCGATGATGGACAGCTACGTCGCGGAGGGCGAAAACTTCGGTGACCTCGAGGTGAACGCCGAGGAGTGGCTGCACGGGCTGGGTGTCGAGTTCGAGGGCGAGGGCGACACCGGCATGTCGTACCGCGAGCAACTGGTCGAGATGCTCGGACGATCCTTCGGCCGCGACCCCGCGTTCGCGTCGACCCTCCTCGGTCGCATCAGCACCGGCCTGGAGAACTCGAAGCAGATCTCCACCGGATACCGGCCGCGAGTGTTCGACGGCGACCTGGTGTTCTTCAGCGCCGCGCAGTCCGCCGACGGGGAGGAAGGCGAACGGCCGTCGCCGAGCGTCTGGCAGCCCGCGATCACCGGCGTGATCGTCGAACACAAGGTGGAGTGCGACCACCTGCGGATGACCACACCGGAAGCCCTCGCGGTCATCGGGCCGATCCTGGAGCGCTCCCTGGGGTCACGCCCCGATCGCACTGCCGATGACGGGCCAGGACTCCCGTAACTCGGTCTCGAACAGCCCCCACGAATGCGTGCCCTGCGACAGATAGGCGAACGTGGCGGGAATCCCCAGCGAGTGCAGCCGCGACTGGAACGCGGCCGCACACACGTTGGTCACCATCTCGACGACGCTGCCGCCGATCGTCTGGGGCACCACCAGCACGGGGTCGTGGTTGTCGATGTTGCCGGGAAGTCCGTTGCCGCTCGAGACGAACAATTCTGTGCCGCGCAGACGTTCGGCATTCAGCATCGGGTCGTGTACCCGCCACCGCGGATCCACGGCAGAGCCCCACATGTTGGCCGCATTGCCGCCGCCCCGCAATTCCACCATCGACCGCACCATCGCCTGGCCCAGCAGTCCGCTCGTCGCGGCACACCCGCTGTACGAGCCGACGGCACGATAGAAACCCGGAGCCTGAATGGCAAGGTCGAGTACCGCGCCGCCCGCCATCGACACCCCGCCGATGGCGTTCGCCCCCGTGGTCGCGAAGCGGCTGTCGATGGCCGCGGGGAGTTCGGTCGTCAGGTACGTCTGCCACTTGTTCCGGCCGAGGACCGGGTCGTCGGCATCCCAGTCCGTGTACATGCTGTACTGGCCGCCGATCGGCATTACCACGTTGACGTGCTTGTCGGCGAAGAAGTCCCGCACACCGGTGTTGTTGAACCAGGAGATCCCGTCCGACCCGCCGCCGATCCCGGTGAGCAGGTAGAAGGTGGGCGCCGGAGCGCCCGATGCGGGAGAGATGACGTCGTTGGCCACCCACCGGCCCATCGACTCCGAATACACGTCCACCCTGGTGATGCGGGGCTCGGCGGACGCCGACGGCGGGCCGAGCACCGCCCACACGGATACGACCAGCAGCATCACCGCCGGTACACGCAGAGAGATCGCGGATCGCAGAGCTTCGAACGGTCGCATGGACGCCCCCTGGCTGTGGCCTGCCCTTCCAATCTAGGACTGCGGGGTACCTGCTTGGTGCGGTTCCAGCGAACCGGTGTAAAGATGATTCGGTGACCGACAACGACCGGCCCGACGAACGTTTCACCCTCGCAAGCGAGCGGACGTTCCTCGCCTGGATGCGGAGTTCGCTTGCACTTCTGGCCGGTGGCATCGCGATGATCCACCTGGTCCCCGAATTCAGCACGGGGTGGGTGCGGACGACCCTCGGCCTGATCCTGATCGGTCTCGCCGCAGCCGCGGCCCTCGTCGGCATGCGGCGGTGGTCGCAGGTCGAGAAGGCCCTGCGCGACGGAGCACCGATGCCGCCGCCCCACGAGTTGTGGCTGTTCGCGGTGACACTGACGGTGGTGGCACTGGGAGCGGCGCTCGCCAGCCTGGTGGCCGCGCTCTAACCTGCAGAAGAGGTTTGCATCTCGCGAACCGGACGTGAAGACGAAGGAGTACACGGTGGCCCACGAACTCAAGCTCGGTTACAAGGCGTCCGCGGAGCAGTTCGGTCCGCGGGAGTTGGTGGAGCTGGGTGTTCTGGCGGAGGCACACGGTATGGATTCGGCGACGGTGTCGGATCATTTCCAGCCGTGGCGGCACGAGGGTGGTCATGCGCCGTTCTCGCTGGCGTGGATGACGGCGGTCGGGGAGCGCACCGAGCGGTTGCAGTTGGGGACGTCGGTGATGACGCCGACGTTCCGGTACAACCCGGCGGTGGTGGCGCAGGCGTTCGCGACGATGGGGTGTCTGTATCCAGGGCGGATCATGCTCGGGGTGGGTACCGGAGAGGCGCTGAACGAGATCGCGACGGGTTTCGCGGGTCAGTGGCCGGAGTTCAAGGAGCGGTTCGCGCGGCTGCGGGAGTCGGTGCGGTTGATGCGGGAGCTGTGGCTCGGCGATCGGGTCGATTTCGAGGGCGAGTACTTCACCACGAAGGGGGCGTCTATCTACGACGTGCCCGAGGGTGGGATTCCGGTGTACATCGCCGCCGGTGGTCCGGTGGTGGCCCGGTACGCCGGTCGTAGCGGTGACGGGTTCATCTGCACGTCCGGCAAGGGCATGGAGTTGTACACGGAGAAGCTGATGCCGGCGGTCGCGGAGGGCGCGGAGAAGGCGGACCGTGATGTGGCGGAGATCGACAAGATGATCGAGATCAAGATTTCGTACGACACGGATCCGGAGTTGGCGCTGGAGAACACCCGGTTCTGGGCGCCGTTGTCGTTGACGCCGGAGCAGAAGCACAGCATCGATGATCCGATCGAGATGGAAAAGGCGGCGGATGCGTTGCCGATCGAGCAGGTGGCGAAGCGGTGGATCGTGGCGTCGGATCCGGATGAGGCGGTGGCGCAGATCCGCCCGTATCTCGATGCGGGGTTGAACCACCTGGTGTTCCACGCTCCCGGCCACGATCAGAAACGGTTCCTGGAACTTTTCGAGCGGGATCTGGCGCCGCGGTTGCGGGGGTAGGCGGCTTCGCCGCCCGTGCGTGGTTAACGAGTGCAGGGACTCGTCAACCACTCACGGGCCCGAAGGGCCTCACAGCATGTTCACGCGCTTGTAGAGGTGCCGGGAAGGACCGCCCAGCAGATCGGCGTCGTCCAGGAACCGCATGAGCGGCTGCGAACTCTCGCGAATCTTCTCGGCCCGGAATCGGTTGTTCTTCGCCTCGCGGAGCGCACGTTCGGTGTCCAGTCCGGCTGCCGCGTAGACGGCGGGATTGATCATGCTGGAGACGATCAGATTGGACGCGATAGCGATGCAGGCGCGGCTCGCAGCACGGTGCGCCTTGCTCATGCCCTGGGCCCGTCGCAGGGTCTCCTCCCGGGCGAAGCGCATGTGCCGGGCTTCTTCGACCACGTGAATCTTGCTGGTGACGCGGACGATCGGCTGGACGCGTGTGTCCTTCATCCAGTCGCGCTGCATGACGTCGAGGATCTCCTCGGCGACGAGAATGCCGGCGTACGCGACCTCTCCCGAGGCGAGCGCCTTGAACCCGCGACCCAGTGTGACCACCGACTTGCGCGGAACGTAGGAGGGGCAACCGAACTTCTCGGCGGTGCGCGCGAACATCACCGAGTGCCTGCACTCGTCGGCCACCTCGGTCAGCGCGAACTGGAAGTGGGCCTGCGATGCGTCCTTGGCGTACATGTCCCGGATGACCATCTGCTGAAGGATCATCTCGAACCAGATTCCGGTGCCCATGATCGAGGACACCTCGTGCTTCGTCAGCGTGATCTGCTGTTCGAACGTCATCTCGTCCCACATCGGCGTTCCGTACAGCGAGGACCACTCTGGGGTGAGGCCGTACAGGTCGTCGGGGACCGGCGCGTCCCAGTCCACCTCGACGGTCGGGTCGTACGACATGCGTGCGGAGGACTGGAGAAGCCGGGCGCCGGTGTCCTGGCGATCCGTGATCTTCGGATTGCGGAGAGCGAGCGTCGAGCGTGCCATGAAATCCTCCATGTCAGTGTGACTAGCGGTTACACCTAATCATGTCGAAGATTTATCTTGACGTCAATGGCTCTGGTGTACAAATAGTGGACAACTTGCGGGTAGTTCTTCGGGCGTCAAGGCCTCGGTGATGATCCCCACAACTGCGACCCAAGGCTTGCTCAAAATTTGCCGATCGTCTGTAGTGAGTTCTCGGCAGCGGGCCCGGATGATCCCTTGCCCTGGCATCACCCTGCAGAAAGCGGAATGAACCCATGTCTGATCAGAAGAGTGCCGCCCAGCCCCACAGCCTCGACGTCGTCGTCGGCGCTCGCGTTCGGGTCCGCCGCGACTCCGACGCTCCCGCGCCCGGTGTCGTGATCGAGGATTTCGCGGACCTGTCCCAGTCGGAGGGACTCCTCGGACGTGATTGGGCACCCGTGCACCGCTGGGCCGTCGCGCTGGACGACGGACGCCTCGTGTTCGCCGACGACGGCGAACTCGACCCCGAGACCGACGCGCCGCAGGCGGCGCGCGGCTGATTCAGCCGAGTCCGGCGGCGATCTCCCGGAGTTGCTCGACAGTGCCTGCGGCGATGGTTCGCACATGTTCGGTGACGGCGGAAATCGGCCAGTCCCACCACGCGATCCGCACCAGTGCGGCGATCTCGGATTCCGAATAGCGGTCCTTGATGTGGACGGCCGGATTCCCGCCCACGACGGCATAGTCCGGCACGTCCCGCGTCACCACCGAACCGGTCGACACGATCGCGCCGTGTCCGATGCGGACGCCAGGCATGATCGTCGCGTCGCCTCCGATCCACACGTCGTTGCCGACGACGGTGTCGCCGCGCGACGGTAGATCCGCGAGCAGATCGGCGTGCTGGGCCCACGACCCGCCCATGATCGGAAACGGGAACGTCGAGACTCCGCTCATTCGATGATTCGCGCCGTTCATGATGAACGTGGTCCCGGTCGCGAACGCGCAGAACTTGCCGATGATCAGCCGGTCCGGCCCGTAATGGTGCAGAACATTGCGCGTTTCGAACTCGTCCGCGAACTCGGGATCGTCGTAGTAGCTGTACTCCCCGACCTCGATCAGTGGATTCTCGATCAGAGGTTTGAGGAGGACCACCCGAGGCTGACCCGAAACGGGATGCAGGGTCATCGGATCCGGTGCGGCATTCGTGGGCAACTACTTCTCCATTCCTCGGCGCAGTCAGGTTTGCGCGATCTCCTGTATAGCGCCGTACGGTCCTGTGCCGCACTCACTTTTGCCGGGGTGTGGCTATTGCCATTGTTCACGAACTCTTGCTAGTGTCGAACATGTATTCGAACGACCTTGGGGGAGGTTGGTTGTGGGGGAATTGGTGGCAGCGGATCTGGAGGAGTTGCGTGCGTTCACGGCGCGGCTGCGATGCGTCGAGGCGGGTGGGGACGCCGGGGTGGGGATCGAGTGGCTCGGACGGCGTCGCGACGAGTATTCGCGAGGACCGCAGGGCTCGGGGGTTACCGCGGGCGGAGTGGGACCGGGGCATCGCGTCGCAGATTGCGTTGGCCCGCAGGGAATCCCCGAACCGCGGCGGGCGGCACCTGGGGTTCGCACAGGCTCTGGTGCACGAGATGCCGCACACCCTGGCCATGTTGCGGACCGGGCGGTTGAACGAATGGCGAGCCACCCTGTTGGTGCGGGAAACAGCCTGCCTGTCGGCGGCCGATCGGGGCATCGTGGACCGCCGGTTGTGTTCGGACCCGGCCATTCTCGACGGGGTCGGGGACCGCGGTCTGATCGCACGGGCGAAGGCGCTGGCCGTGGAACTCGACGCCGTAGCGGTCGTGGTGCGGCGGCATCGTAAGGCGGTGTCCGAACGTCGGGTGACGACCCGGCCGGCGCCGGATTCGATGGCGTATCTGAGTGTGCTGATGCCGGTGGAGCAGGCCGTCTGCCTGCGGGCCACGCTGGGGCGGGATGCGGACAGTTTGATCGCGACCGGGGACAGTGGTGGCCGCACGCATCGGTGGCGTCGGGTGTTCCGGTGGCGGTGAATCTGGTGCTTTCCGACGAGACCTTGCTGGCCGGCGGGCACGAGGCCGCGCAGTTGCAGGGGCTCGGGCCGGTGCCGGCGGGGATCGCGCGGCAGCTGGTGGCCGACGCCGCCGATGGTGACACCGAGACGTCGCTGCGGCGGGTGTATTCGTGCCCGCAGTCGGGGGCGCTGACCGCGATGGAATCGCAGTCCCGCACGTTCCCGAAGAGCCTGAGACAGCTGATCGACCTGCGGGGCCGGACGTGCCGAACCCCGTGGTGCGATGCGCCGATCCGGCATCGCGACCACATTCGCTCACGCCGAGAGTCCGGTGCCACGTCGGCGGACAACGGGTCCGGGCTGTGCGAGGCGTGCAATTATGCGAAGGAAGGCGACGGATGGTCCGCCCGCGCAGTCGACAACCCCGGCGGCACCCACCTCATCGACGTCCGCACCCCGACCGGGCACCACTACCGGTCGGCGGCGCCACAGCTCCCGGCCCCGGCACGGCGCTCGGCTCACGAGGCGGTGAGAGCGAACACCCGCATCGTGCGGTTCGTTCGATGCTCGTAGACGCCGTAGACGCGCACCATCTCGTCGAATTCGCGATAAATCCGTGTCCGCTCCGGTTCGGCGAGGAGAGTCGCGGTGACGGGGATGTCCTTCCCGCCGATCGTGACCTTCGCGTTCGGCTGGGCGAGAAGGTTCCCGGACCACGCCGGGTGGTGATCTTGCCCGAAGTTGCTGCCCACGACGAAGATCTGCTCACCCTCGCGGTAGTACAGGAGCGGGCTCGTCCGTGGTGCGCCCGACTTGCGACCTGTGGTGGTCAGCAGGACTACCGGTGCGGCGATCGGACCGAGGATCGTGAAGCGTCCCCTGGTCTTCTGGAGGAGCCGGCGGTCGACTCCGGCGAGTTTCCGGATCAGCAACGATCCGGGTCGGGTGGCGGCAAATTTGGCCGCGGGTTCGCGGAGGAAGCTGTTCTCGCTGCCCCATCGGACGTCGGGGAAGGGTGATTCGGCCATACGTCATCTGACCGCCGGGCGGGTGCGCTGTCAATCGCCCTGAGCCGGTGGCCGGATACGCTATGGCCATGGCTGCGCCAGCGACACCCTCACCCGTGAATCCGCCCGCACGTCCTCAGCCGTCGAGCGTCTACATCGCCTCACCGGAGGGGGACACCGGCAAGTCCACCATCGCGCTGGGTGTGCTGCAGATGCTGTGTGCGTCCGCGGCGAGGGTGGGCGTCTTCCGTCCCATCGCCCGATCGACGCAGGAAACCGACTACATCCTCGAGTTGCTCCTCGAGCACACCACGGCCGACATCGGGTACGAGGAGTCCCTGGGGGTCACATACGAGCAGGTCCACGCCGATCCCGACGGCGCGCTCAGCGAGATCGTCTCCCGGTATCACCAGGTGGCGGCGCAGTGCGATGCCGTCGTGGTGATCGGCAGCGACTACACCGACGTGGCCAGCCCCAGCGAACTCGGCTACAACGCCAGGATCGCCGTGAACCTCGGCGCCCCGGTGTTGCTCGCCGTGAAGGGAGCGCGGCGCACCCCCGACGAGATCGCCCAACTAGCCCAGCTCGCCATCGGTGAACTGACCGCTCACCACGCCCACCTGCTGGCCGTGGTCGCCAATCGGTGCGACCCCGACCAACTCGATGCGGTCACCGACGCGTTGGCGGTCACCGGTGTGCCCGCGTGGAGCCTGCCCGAGATCCCCCTGCTGGTCGCACCGACCATGGCCGAACTCCTCGAGGCGATCGACGGCAGCCTGTTCAGTGGCGACCCCGAGCTCCTCCACCGGGAGGCCCTGCGGGTGATGGTGGGCGGAATGACGGCGGAGCACATTCTCGAACGGTTGACGGAGGGCACGGTGGTGATCGCCCCGGCCGACCGTTCCGACGTGCTGCTGGCGATGGTGAATGCGCATGAGGCCGAGGGATTCCCGTCGCTGGCGGGCATCATCATGAACGGCGGGCTGATGCCGCACCCGGCAATCGCGAAGCTGATGGCCGGCCTCAAGCCGCGGTTGCCGATCCTCACCACCGGACTGGGCACGTTCGACACGGCCAGCGCGGCCGCGCAGACCCGTGGCCGGGTGGCGGTCGGTTCGCAGCGCAAGATCGACACCGCGCTGAGTGTCATGGAACTCCGGGTGGACGCACCCACACTGCTGGAGCGGTTGAAGCTGCCGATCCCGTCGGTGGTGACTCCGCAGATGTTCGAATACCAGCTGATCGACCGCGCCCGCCGCGACCACAAGCACATCGTGCTCCCGGAGGGCGACGACGACCGCATCCTCCGCGCGGCGGGGAGACTGCTGCAACGGCAGGTGGCGGAGCTGACGATTCTCGGCGACGAGGTGCAGGTGCGTCGCCGCGCGGCGGAACTCGGCGTCGACCTCGGTGACGCGCAGGTACTCGACCCCCGGACGTCCGAACACGCGGGTCCGTTCGCCGAGGAGTACGCGCGGCTCCGCGCCCACAAGGGCATGACCGTGGACCGTGCCCGCGAGGTGATGACCGACATCTCGTACTTCGGAACCATGATGGTGCACTCGGGAATCGCGGACGGCATGGTCTCCGGTGCCGCGCACACCACGGCGCACACCATCCGGCCGTCGTTCGAGATCATCAAGACGCAGCCGGGGGTGTCCACGGTGTCGAGTGTGTTCCTGATGTGCCTGTCCGATCGGGTGCTCGCGTACGGGGACTGCGCGGTGGTGCCCGACCCCACGGCCGAACAGCTGGCCGACATCGCGATCTCGTCGGCGCAGACGGCGTCCCAGTTCGGCATCGATCCGCGTATCGCGATGCTGTCGTACTCGACCGGCGACTCCGGCAGCGGCGCGGACGTCGACAAGGTGCGCTCTGCGACGAAACTCGTCCGCGAGCGTCGCCCGGACCTGTTGGTGGAAGGCCCCATTCAGTACGACGCTGCCATCGAGCAGAGCGTGGCCGACAAGAAGATGCCCGATTCGGCGGTGGCCGGGAAGGCGACGGTCTTCATCTTCCCCGACCTCAACACCGGGAACAACACGTACAAGGCCGTGCAGCGCAGCGCCGGCGCCATCGCCGTCGGGCCGGTGTTGCAGGGCCTCAACAAACCCGTCAACGACCTCTCCCGGGGGGCGCTGGTCGAGGACATCGTGAACACCGTGGCCATCACCGCGATCCAGGCGCAGGGAGCAGAGCAGTGACCGAGGGGTCTGTACTGGTAGTCAATTCCGGTTCGTCGTCGATCAAGTTCCAGCTGATCCACCCGGACACCGGTAAGTCCTCGGCGTCCGGTCTCGTCGAGAGGATCGGGGAACCCGAGGGGCGCATCGTCTATCACCACCGCACCGGATTGGCGGAGCGCCACGTTCACATCGCCGACCACCGCGCCGGGCTGAAGATGGTGTCGGACATCGTCGCCGAGGTGGGTCGGCCTCTGCGGGAGGCGGGGATCGTCGCGGTCGGCCATCGCATCGTCCACGGCGGCGACGTGTTCTTCGAACCCACGATCATCGACGACGCAGTGGTGCAGTCCATCTCGGACCTTTCGGCCCTTGCGCCGCTGCACAATCCGGCGAACGTGATCGGGATCGAGGTGGCGCGGGAGGAGTTGCCGGACATCCCGCACGTCGCGGTGTTCGACACCGCGTTCTTCCACACCCTGCCCGCGGGGGCGTCGACGTATGCGATCGACCGGCAGGTCGCGAAGGAGCACTCCATCCGGCGGTACGGCTTCCATGGCACGTCGCACCAGTACGTGTCGGCGCGCGCGGCCGAGTTCCTCGGCAGGGACCTGTCCGAGCTGAACCAGATCGTCCTGCACCTGGGGAACGGTGCCTCGGCGTCCGCGATCCGCGGGGGCCTGGCCGTCGACACGAGCATGGGGCTGACCCCGCTCGAGGGACTCGTTATGGGCACGCGGTCCGGGGACGTCGATCCCGGCGTCATCCTGCACCTGCACCGCAGCGGGATGGGTGTCGATCAGATCGACGACCTCCTGAACCGGCACTCCGGACTCAAGGGCCTGTCGGGGGTCAACGACTTCCGGGCGCTCCTGACGCTCGTCGGCCAGGGCGACGAGGCTGCGGCGTTGGCGTACGACGTGTACGTGCACCGACTCCGCAAGTACATCGGCGCCTACCTGGTGGAACTGGGCGGCGTCGACGTCATCACGTTCACCGGGGGAGTCGGCGAGAACAACGTCGACGTCCGCCGCGACAGCCTGGCCGGGCTGGGGCGCCTCGGCATCGTCGTCGACGACGACCGCAACCGCGCGGATTCCCGGGATGCGCGCCGTATCTCGGCGGACGAGTCCGACGTTCAGGTGCTGGTCGTGCCCACCAATGAGGAGTTCGCGATCGCCCGTGCGGCGGTGGAGCTGATCGGCGCCTGAGCGTTACAGCAGGCTCTTGGGCCGGATGGTGTTGGCCAGATCCACCAGCGTGTACCGGTGAGTGCGCTCGGGGGCGTTGCGGGCCAGCGCCCGCAGGCCGGCCTCGGCGCCCTTGCGTAGTCCCCGTTCGGTGAACGGCACACCGAGGATCTGCTCGAGTTCCGTCGCCGAGGTGTGACCGGCACGCATCCAGTCCAGTGCGGTGCCCAGTACGAGCGTGCGCATCTGCAGTGCCCGGCTCTCCTCGGGTGCGAGCGCGGCGACACGGAGTGCGGCCTCCCGGAGGGCCGATTCGTCGATCTCCTCGATCGGCTTGCCGGACAACAGCATCAGCACGCTCGTCATCCGGGCCATGGTGAAGTGCCGGGACGTCGCGGGAACCTGATCGAGGGCGGTGATGGCACCGGGCAGATCTCCGCGTTCGGTGAGTTGCCGCGCCAGACCGAATGCCGCACTCACCATGCTGTGGTCGGTCCGCCACACCGTCCGGTAGTACTTCTCGGCGAACGTCCGCCACTGGTGGGGGTCGGAGCTCTCCCAGTGCTGCAGAATCAGTTCGGCGGTGGCGGCGAGCGCAAGTTTGGGTGCCGTCTCCCCGGGCATCGCCTGCAGTACGGATTCGAAACGGGAGAACGCCGTCTCGTAGTCGCCGTCGATGAGCGTCGCGAGTCCGGCGTACCAGTCGACGCGCCAGTTCCCACCCATGTCTCCCTCCACGTCGCGGAGGAGTTCGGTGGCGGTGGCGGCGTCACCGAGATCGAGGTGCGCCTTGATCTCGGCGAGCGTGAGTTCCCGGGAGAACGACACGTCCAGGTCTCCGACGACCCGTTCGATCCCGTTCTCGCGCGCGTGCCGAATGGAATCCAGCGTCTGCTGCGGCTCGCTGTGCACCGCGGCGGCCAGGAGCGGGGCGTTGGGATCGGTCGGGTCGATCAGGGGTACCGCCAAAGCCTGCGCCACCGACTGCGGATCGAGATTTTCGTCCCGTTCGACGCCGTCGACGTACACGTCGGTCTGCTCGACGGCCTCGTCCGTGCCGAAAGTCGTTCTCTGCTTGCTGAACACGGTCGACAGTCCGGGATGCTCCTCGCCGGTCTGCTGCGCGAGCACCTCCCGCAGCACCGCTGTGAGCTGACCCGCCATCTCCTCGGCCGACGCGAAACGCCTGCTCGGATCGGGGTCGGTGGCGCGCAACAGGAGTCGGTGGAAGAACTCGTATTCCGCGAGGAGCGGCGCCTGCTCGGGGGACGGGATCCCGTCGAGGTACCGGCCCTTGTCGGACGGCATGTCGAGCGTCAGCACGGCGAGTGTGCGCCCCACCGTGTAGATGTCGGATGCCACGGTCGGGCCGGTCTTGACGATCTCCGGCGCCTGAAACCCGGGCGTGCCGTACAGGTAGCCGTAGTCCTCGATGCCCGCGACGGCACCGAGGTCGATCAACTTGAGGGCATCCTCGGTGACCATCACGTTGTCGGGTTTGAGGTCGTTGTACACCAGACCGGTGGAGTGCAGATACGCCAGTGCGGGAAGGATTTCGAGCACGTAGGCGATGGCCTGCTCGACCGGCATGCGTTCGGGCTTCGCGTGCGTCGACAGGACGTCCCGCAGCGAGTGACCGCCCACGTACTCCATCACGATGTACCCCATCGGGGTCCCGTCCGACCGGGGATGCTCCACGAAGTTGAAGATCTTCACGATGCTCGGGTGGGCCACCTCGGCGAGGAACTGGCGTTCGGCCACCGCCACGGCCTGAGCCTCGGCGTCGCCGAAGTGCAACAGGCCCTTGAGAACCACCCACCGGTCACTGACGTTGCGATCGATGGCCAGATAGATCCAGCCGAGGCCGCCGTGCGCGATGCAGCCCTGTACCTCGTACTGGCCGCCGATCAACTCGTTCGGGCCGAGAAGCGGCCGGAAGTCGTACGTGGCTCCGCAGTTGGGGCACAGACCGAACTCGGAGCCCTCGGACGTGGCGCCGGTGCGGCCCACCGGCTTGTTGCACTTCCAGCAGAAGCGCTTGCTCTCGGGGACTTTCGGCTCGGTCATCACGGCGGACGCCGGGTCGAGTGTCTTCACGACGGGAACCTCGACGAGACCGCCGCCGAGACGCAGGCGCTGCCCGGACCGGGTGCGCGGTGAGCGCGTCGAGCGGCCGGTGCCGGACGCGCCGGACGGCCGGGACGTCGGTGCCGCCTGGGTGGCCGGACCCTCGTCCGGTTCTTCCCGGACCGCGGCCTGCGTGGCGTCCTCTTCCGGCTCCCGGACGGCGGCCTGGGTGGCGATGTCCGGGTCGGTGGACTCCGGATTCTGCGAATGCTGCGGCATGCGTCCCCTCAGTCCTGGTACACGGCGGACGGCGGGGCGGGGGACGGCCCCAGCATCGACAGCCACTGGTCGTACATCCTGGTCCAGGTACCGTCGCGGCGGATGCGTTCGAGCGTGCCGTTGACGAACCGCACCAGGTCCTCGTTCGACTTGGTGATGCCGACGCCGTACGGCTCGGCGCCCATGCTGTCTCCGACGATCTCGAGATAAGGGTCCTGGGACGCCAGACCGGCGAGGATCGTGTCGTCGGTGCTCACCGCATCGACCTGCCGCTGTTGCAGGACCACCAGGCAATCCGACCACATGGGGACCGTCAGGATGTCCGCGGTGGGCGCCACCTGCTGCAACCGTGTCAGCGACGTCGTGCCGCGGACGACGCAGACCCGTTTCCCGTCCAGGTCGGCGGCGCTGCGGATCGGGGAGCCCTTCACGACGAGAACCCGCTGCTGCGCCTCGAAGTACTCGGAGGAGAACGCCACCCGTTCCTTCCGGTCGCAGGTGATGGTCATCGTCTTGGCCACGATGTCGACCATCGACTCCTGAAGTGCCTTCTCACGATTCGCCGACGTGAGGATGCGGTACTCGAGCCGGTCCGGATCGCCGAACAGGTCCCGCGCGATCTCCCGGGCCACGTCGACGTCGAAGCCCTGGATGGCACCGGTCGCCGGATCGCGGAAACTCATCAGATTGCTGCCCGTGTCGAGGCCGACGACGAGACGCCCCCGCGCGCGGATGGCGTCGACCGTCGGCATCGGTGGTGCGGCGTCGGTGTCGGGGAACGGGCGCAGGCTCGCGGTGGGATCGCCGCAGTCCTTCTCGGGAGTCGGCGGCGCAGCGCTGGTCTCGGGCGCCGGCGTCGCGGCCGCGGGAAGCGGGGGCTCGGTGTACGACACGCTCGGCGATCCGACGTGCTCGGGACTCGACTCGGCGCACCCGCCGATCAGCAAGGCGGCCGCCACGAGCACCAGCGCGATCCGGCGCCGCCTCACTGATATTCCCTCAATCGAGGCCACAGCCCGATGATAATTCCGCCGAACGTGATCAGCGTCAGGACGAGGGCACCGGAACCGAGCGCGGTCAGCACCCGGGCCGCGGATTCGACGTTCGACCGCAGCCGGTCGCGGGCGGTGCCGATTCCGTCGGTGAGCGCGTCGTCGACGGCGGTGAACTGAGCCGCGGAATCCGAAGGTCCCGGTCCGATGGCGACCATTGCCGCCGAGACGAAGTCGCCCTTGGCGAGGATCTCGTTCATGCGGTCGTGTGCCGAAGACCAGCGCGTCCATGCCTCCTGCGCCCGCGCCACCTCGTCGTGGCCAACCGCGCGGTCGCCGTCGTGGGGGTAACTCGACAGCAGGGTGTCGAGCTGACCGGACTTGTCTTCGAAGACGGCGTCGTAGTCACCGTTCGAGTCGCGGCGGACCAGTTTGAGGGTCTCCTCGGTGCGCGCCTGCTGGGCCAGGATGCGGGCCGCTGTCAACTCGTGCATCGGGCGGGCGCCCTCGGTCAGCGCCCGCTTGGTGTCGAGGGAGGAGATCAACCCGGCGACCAGCATCCACGCCAGGAGGATCGCC
Organism: Rhodococcus sp. LB1; assembly: GCF_001583455.1. Classification (NCBI taxonomy): domain Bacteria; kingdom Bacillati; phylum Actinomycetota; class Actinomycetes; order Mycobacteriales; family Nocardiaceae; genus Rhodococcus; species Rhodococcus sp. LB1. The sequence continues at coordinate 17,974 of NZ_LTCZ01000424.1, forward strand.
GTGCACGACGACGCCACGATCAGCCCGAGATTGAACGTGCGCCGGCTGAGCCTCGCGATGACGATCTGGGCGACGATCAACGCGACGAGTGCGACGAGGATCAGGATCAGCGCCAGCCAGGGCGGACGGGAGTAATCCCGCTGCGTGTCCGCGACGTCGGCTTCCTGCTGGGCGTGCAACTGCTGCGCCATCGGCAGCATGCTCGTCTGCATCAGCGTGGACGCCTCGCTGAGATAGGCCGCGCCGACCGGATGACCGGTGCGATTGTTGGCGCGCGCGGTCTCGACGAGACCGGAGTAGACGCTGAGGTCGGTGGAGATGGAGGCGAGCAGGCGGCGGCTGTCCACGTCGCTCGCCGCGAGACCGCCGGACGCGTACACGAGGTCGGCGGAGGCGGTGCCGATCGCCTGCGCGTAGGTGTCCCGGAGTTCGGGCGGTTCGAGACCGCCGGAGATGAACGCCGTCGTGGCCGCGGCGTCCGCCACGGACAGGGCGCTGTAGAGGTTCTGTGCCGAGAACGACAGCGGTTCCGTTTCCGCGAGGACGCTGTCGAGGGTGGCTTCCCTGCTGTTCACCGTCGAGGCGGCCACGAACCCGGCGGTGAGGGTGAGCAGGACCAGGAGGGCGCCGAGGGCGGTGAGTTTCGCGGGAGTCGACTCCAGGAACGCGCGCAGTTCCTTGCGGCGCGCCACCGCGGGGTCGACGTCGTCGTCCGCTGCGGCAGACAATGCGCGGCTGCCGTGGGGTTCGATCGACGGTGCCACACGCAGAACCACCTCGCACCCCTCCCGTGTCATGGCCGCACCTTGTGGGGAGCATATAAGCAGCGGTCGGTTCACGACTGCCGACGGGCAGTTCCGGAAGAAACCGTTAGTGTGAGGGAACTGCAGGGAGACCCATCAGGTCGGACAGGGGTAGTCGATGCGTGGTGACGGTGACGGTTGGGCAACCGGGCCGGACGGCAGTCGTCATTGGGGCAAGCACGGTGCGGCCGGGTTGTTGCTGCGTGCGCCGCTCCCCGACGAGACGCCTGCCGTGCTGCTACAGCACCGTGCGGTCTGGAGTCACCAGGGCGGTACGTGGGCGTTGCCCGGCGGTGCCCGGGACAGCCACGAGACCACCACCCACGCCGCGGTGCGCGAGGCCCACGAGGAAGCCGGCATCGAGAGCGCGGCCATCCGTGTCCGCACCGAGGTCGTCACGATGAAGGCCGCGAGCGGCTGGAGTTACACCACGGTGATCGCCGACGCCGAGCGCCCACTGCCCACCGTCGCGAACGGCGAGAGCACCGAACTGCGCTGGGTGCGGGAAACCGACGTCGCCGGGTTGCCGCTGCACCCGGGATTCGAAGCGGGGTGGCCGCAACTGCGCACCACCGAGGTGCGATTGCTGCTCGACCGGCACGACGTGCTGGGTGAACGCGGCGCGCTGGCGCAGTTGTCGAAGGCACTGCCCCGCACGGTGCACCTGCCCGACGGCACCTACGGGTGGTTGCCGCGCGTCGAGGTGCTCGAGGCCCTGGACGCCGTCGGCCGCCTCGCCGAACCGGCCGGCCACGGCACCACGCTGGGAACGGTGACGGCGATCGTCACCACCGATCCCGACCTGATCGAACAGTTGCCGGCCACCATCGTGGTCCTGCCGCCCGCCACGGTGCTGGACTGGCTGGATCAGCCCTAACTACGCGTTCTGCTGCAGCAGAGCGGACAGCGAGCGCGCGGCGGCCTGCGGATCGCGGGCCTCGGTGATGGCCCGGACGACGACGATGCGGGAGGCACCCGCGGCGAGGATCTCCGGAACCCGGGACTCGTCGATGCCGCCGATCGCGAACCACGGGCGGTTCGGCTCCGAGTCGGCGGTCGATCGCACCAGATCGATGCCCGACGCGGTCCGTCCGGGCTTGGTGGGGGTGGCCCACACCGGTCCGGTGCAGAAGTAGTCGACGCCGTCCTCGATCGCCGCCAGGCTGGCCTGGGCGCGGCTGTGGGTGGAGCGGCCGATCAGGACGTCGGAACCCACCACGGTCCGTGCGTACGGGACGGGCAAGTCGCCCTGGCCGAGGTGCAGCACGTCGGCCCCGGCCGCCAGCGCCATGTCGGCGCGGTCGTTGACCGCGAGCAGCGCCCCGTGCCGCCTGGCCGCGGCCGCGAGCACCGACAGCGCCGCCAGTTCGTCCCGGGCGTCCATCGTGCCGAACTTCTTCTCTCCGGCCGAGCCCTTGTCGCGGAGCTGGATGATGTCGACGCCGCCGGACAGTGCGGCCTCGGCGAACTGCGCCAGGTCGCCCTTCTCGCGCCGAGCATCGGTGCACAGGTACAAACGTGCTGTTCCGAGGCGGCGCCGACGGTCCGTGAGGTTGCTGTGATGCGAGGTGGTCACGGCATGACGGTAGCCTCTACGGTGAAAGTGCAACACGGGAGTCCCGGGGAACGTGGGGCTGAGAGGGGCTCACGCCGAGCCCGACCGTCATACCTGACCCGGATCATGCCGGCGCAGGAAGTGAGGTGGAGTTCAATGGCGAGATCGGTATCCGTCGTCGGAGGCGGAGTGATCGGCCTGTCCATTGCGTGGCGAGCAGCCCGCAACGGGTGGTCGGTACGGCTGTACGACCCGTCGATAGGTTCGGGGGCGTCCTGGGTGGCGGGCGGCATGCTCGCCCCGTTGTCCGAGGGCTGGCCCGGCGAGGAGAGCGTCCTCGAACTGGGGAGCGCATCGCTCGACCGGTGGCCCGAATTCGGGAAGGAACTCGAGGCCGGAGCCGGCGTCGCGTTGTTCACGTCGGAGAGTTCGCTCACCGTCGCGCTGGACGGCGCCGACGCGGAGGACCTGCGGACCATCGCCGAATGGGTGGGCGCCCAGGGGCGGGACCTGCAGATCCTGGGCCGAGCCGAAGTCCGGGCCCTCGAGCCGATGCTGGGTCGCGGAGTCCGGTTGGGACTTTTGGCCGTCGACGAACTGGCCGTGGACAACAGGCTGCTGTTGCAGGCGTTGCAGCGGTGCGCCGTCGACGCCGGCGTGGAGCTGATCGGGGAGGCCGTGCACAGCCTCGACCGGCTCGGCACCGACCAGATCGTCGTCACCGCGGGCATCGCGTCACCGGCCCTGTGGCCCGGGCTTCCGGTTCGCCCGGTGAAGGGCGAGATCCTGCGATTGCGCTCGCGTCCCGGGGTGACCCCCGCGCCGGGCCGCACCATCCGCGGCAGCGTCCACGGCAGGCCCGCCTACCTGGTGCCGCGTGCCGACGGCATCGTCGTCGGTGCCACCCAGTACGAGTCGGGCAACGACACGCAGGTCACGATGGCCGGTGTGCGCGACCTGATCGCGGACGCCGAGGCCCTGATGCCCGCCATCGGCGAGTACGAACTGTATGAGACCTCGGCGGGTCTGCGTCCGATGACCCCGGACAACCTGCCGCTGATCGGCCGGGTGTCCGATCGGGTCGTGGTGGCGACGGGACACGGCCGTAACGGCATCCTGCTCACCCCGGTGACCGCCGACGCGACGGTGGCATTGTTGGAGGGCTCGGCACTGGTCGAGGCGAAAGCCGCCGACCCCGAACGTTTCGAGAAAGTAGCGAGGTAGAGATGAGTGAGCAGCAAGTAGTGGTGCCGATCGGCATCAGCGTCAACGGCGAGGACCACGAGTTCACGGAACCGTTGACCGTCACCGGGCTGCTGGAGGTGCTGAACCTGCCCACCAAGGGCATCGCGGTGGCAGTGAACGGCGCCGTGTTCCCGCGCGCCCGGTGGGACGAGCTCGTGGTCCGGGGCTGGGAGATCGAGATCCTCACGGCGGTGCAGGGTGGCTGACGCGACGCCCGGCGTGCAGAAGGGCCTCACGATCGCGGGCCGCACGTTCGGTTCACGGTTGATCATGGGCACCGGCGGCGCCGCCAACCTCACGGTGCTCGAAGAGGCGCTCGTCGCGTCCGGCACGGAGCTGACCACGGTCGCGATGCGCCGCGTCGACGCCGCAGAAGGCACCGGTGTGCTGGACCTGCTGCGCCGGCTCGACATCGCCCCGCTGCCCAACACCGCGGGGTGTCGCGGTGCAGCCGAGGCGGTGCTGACGGCGCAACTCGCCCGTGAGGCGCTCGAGACCGACTGGGTGAAGCTCGAGGTCATCGCCGACGAGCGCACCCTGATGCCCGACGCGATCGAGTTGGTCAGCGCTGCAGAGCAACTGGTCGACGACGGATTCGTCGTCCTGCCGTACACCACCGACGATCCGGTTCTGGCCCGCAGACTCGAGGACGTCGGGTGCGTGGCCGTGATGCCGCTGGGTTCGCCGATCGGCACCGGGCTCGGTATCGCGAACCCGCACAACATCGAGATGATCGTGGACGGTGCGGGGGTGCCCGTCATCCTCGACGCCGGCATCGGGACCGCAAGCGACGCCACCCTCGCGATGGAACTCGGCTGCGATGCGGTGTTGCTGGCCACGGCTGTGACCAGGGCGAAGGACCCGGCACTCATGGCGTCGGCGATGCGCGGGGCCGTGGTGGCGGGGTACGAGGCACGTCACGCAGGCCGCATTCCCAAGCGGTTCTGGGCGCAGGCGTCGTCGTAGTCCTCGGGGTCGCGTCGGGGTCCGGCTCAGGGTCCGACCGGTACCAGGGGACGAGTCGGGAGTAGACCTGCGGCCGATGCGCGCCGGCCGCAGGTTCCGGCATCCTTCTCCTCATGATTGAAGTGAGGGGACTGACAAAGACCTTCGGTGCGACGAAGGCGGTGGACAACCTGACGTTCAACGTGAAGCCGGGTATGGTCACCGGCTTCCTCGGCCCGAACGGTGCAGGCAAATCGACGACGATGCGCATGATCCTCGGGTTGGACCGCCCCACGGCGGGCAGCGCGTTGATCGACGGCAAACCGTACAGCGACCTGGTGCAACCGCTGCGGACGGTGGGGGCTCTGCTCGACGCGAAGTGGGTGCACCCCAACCGCTCGGCCCGCGCCCACCTGCAGTGGATGGCGGCGTCCAACTCGCTGCCGAAGAGCCGGGTCGACGAGGTGCTGCACCTCGTCGGGCTCACCGAGGTGGCCGGGAAGAAGGCAGGCGGGTTCTCGCTCGGCATGTCCCAGCGACTGGGCCTGGCCGCCACGCTTCTCGGCGACCCGAAGGTGCTGCTGTTCGACGAGCCGGTGAACGGGCTCGACCCGGAGGGCATCGTCTGGATCCGGAAGTTCATGCAGCGCCTCGCGGCGGAGGGACGCACCGTGCTGGTGTCGAGCCACCTGCTGTCCGAGATGGCGCTCACCGCAGAACATCTGGTGGTCATCGGCCGGGGGCGTCTGATCGCCGACACCACCGTGTCCGAGTTCGTCAGCAAGTCCTCGGAATCGACGGTGCGCGTGCGGAGCCCACAGCTGGACGCGTTGCGTAGCGCGCTCACGTCCAACGGACTCACCGTGCGCGAGGACGGATCCGACGGGCAGCAGGCGCTCGTCGTGGTGGATTCGTCGACGGACGTCGTCGGCGGGATCGCCGGTTCGCAGGGCATCGTCCTGCACGAGTTGGCATCTCAGCGCGGATCGCTGGAGGACGCCTTCATGAAGTTGACCGGAGACGACGTGCAGTACCACGCAGAGGGCGTCGAAGATGTGATGAGGGGTGCACTGTAATGGCTGTTCTCAATGCCGAACGGATCAAGATCACGTCGACGAGGTCGCCGTGGTGGTGCACGGTCATCATCATCGTGCTGGGCCTCGGCCTCGCCGCAGTCATCGGGCTGAGTGCGAAGGCCAGCATCAACTCCTTCAACAACCAGATCGCGGACGGTAAGCAACCGGATTTCGATCCGTTCCTGCCGCAGATGTCGGACGCGGTCGGTGGTGTCTCCGGATTCGGCGTACTGGTCCTGATGATCCTCGCGGCACTCGCCGTGACCAGCGAATACCGGTTCGGCGTCATCCGGACCACGTTCCAGGCCATCCCGAACCGGGCGTCCGTCCTCATCGCGAAGGCGGGTCTGATCGGCGCGTTCGGCGCGGTGCTGACATTCGTGCTCACGTTCGGCGCGTACGCCATCGCGAAGGCGACCGCGGGTGACGAGGCGGGAGCGGCGCTCACGCTGTCGGGTGACGACGCCTGGCGGTCGATCTACGGCGTCCCGATCTACGCGTTCCTGTGCGTGGTTCTGGCCGTCGGCGTCGGCACGCTGCTGCGCCAGTCGGCGGGCGCGATCGCCCTGCTGCTGCTGTGGCCGCTGCTGATCGAGAGCCTGTTCAACCTGTTCGGCTCGTTCGGCTCGAAGATCATGCCCTTCCTGCCGTTCCTCAACGCCAACAACTTCCTGGGGGCGCCGCAGGGGGTCGAATTCCACTGGGGCCCGTGGGGCAGCCTGGTCTACTTCGCGGTGTTCGTCTTCGTGATCTTCGGGGCCGGCCTGGTGGTCGTCAACAAGCGCGACGCCTGACACCCGATACAGTACTTTCGCCCCGCTCCTCCGCCAGGTGATCGTCGGGAGACCTGGCTGAGGGTGACGGCGGGGCGGGAGCCTGTGGGCCGGTGCGAAATCCATTCGCGCCGGCCCACAGGTGCTTCTGCGTTAGGCTCCCGACATGCGACTACGGGGTGCCTTCACAGTCGGAGTGGCCGGTGCGATGGTCTTGGCCGGGTGCTCGTCGACGAGCGAACCCGATTCGCCGCCGGTCGATGCGAGCGCTCTCGCAGCCTCGGTCACCGAGGGCGGTGTGGTGGGGCACCTGGAGCAACTGCAGACGATCGCCGAGAACAACAACGGCAACCGCGCGGCCGGAACCTCCGGCTACGACGCCAGCGTCGATTACGTCGCACAGGTGCTGGAAGACAAGGGCTTCGACGTCGAGACCCCGGAATTCGAGTTCCACAACTTCGACGTCCGGACGGAGGCGCTCAGGTCCGGCGACCGTGACTTCGAGGTGCGTGCTCTGGCGTATTCGCCGTCCACCGGTCCGCACGGGATCACCGCCCGCCTGGTGCCCGCCCCGAAGGACGAGAGTCCGGGATGCGAGGTCACCGATTACGACGGCCTCGACGTGACCGGGGCGATCGTCCTCGTCAACCGCGGGGTGTGCCCGTTCTCGGCCAAGCAGCAGTTCGCGGCCGAGCGCGGCGCCGCAGGCGTGATCGTCGTCAACAACGAGGACGGGCCGATGAGCGGCGGAACTCTCGGCGACCCGGACGTGGGCAAGGTACCCACGGGCGGAGTGAGCAAGGCGGACGGCGCCGCACTCGAGCAGGCCGGCGGTGACGTCACCCTCACCCTCGACACCGCCACCGAGTCGAGCACCGCTCGCAACGTCATCGCCCAGACGAAGACCGGTTCGGCCGAGGACGTCGTGATGGTCGGCGCCCACCTGGACAGCGTCCCGGACGGTCCCGGCATCAACGACAACGGCACCGGCGTCGCCGCGACCCTCGAAACGGCCGTGCAACTCGGCGGTTCGCCCGACGTCGACAACGCGGTGCGCTTCGCGTTCTGGGGCGCGGAGGAGTTGGGTCTGCTCGGTTCGGAGGCCTACGTGAACAGCCTCAGCGAGGACCAGCGGAACGACATCGCGCTGTACCTGAACTTCGACATGCTCGGTTCCGAGAACGCCGGCTACCTGGCGTACGACGGCGACAACTCCGACAACGTCGGCGAGGGGCCCGGACCCGAGGGTTCCGCGGGCATCGAGCGCACGTTCACCGAGTTCCTCCAGAGCAACGGTGTCGTCGCGGACGGCACGGACTTCGACGGCCGATCCGACTACGGTCCGTTCATCGAGCACGGCATCCCCTCGGGCGGCGTGTTCAGCGGCGCCGACGAGACGAAGACCCCCGAGCAGTCGCAGAAGTGGGGCGGCACCCCGGATGTGGTGTACGACGAGAATTACCACAGCGCGACCGACACCCTCGAGAACGTGAACCGGGCCGCGCTCGCCGAGAATGCCGCGGCGGTCGCGTACGCCGTCGGGGTGTACGCGGAGTCGCTCGCCGGGCCGAACGGTGTCCCCACCGGCGCGGACCGGGAGAAGGCGCGGGCGGCGGAGTGATGTCCGATTCGTCACGAGTTTGTGCATGTGACGCTGGGTTACCCTTACTCCCGTGAGCGACGACCCGGCCGAAGAGATCAGTGCCGAACTCGACGCTGCGCAGACACCGAAACGAGGCGACAAGGTTTTGGGCTGGATGGGATCGGTGAACCGGCAACCACAGCTGATCGAAGGGCTGCGGAGGGTTCGCCGCGCGCTGCCCGGTGATCCCGCGTTCGGCGATCCCCTGTCGACGGCGGGCCCCGGCAGCGCACGGGCCATCGCCCGCGTCGCCGATCGGTTCCTCGACCATCAGCCGGGCGCGTCCCGCGAGATGAGCCTCGGCGCGCTGCAGGTGTGGCAGGCGCTGCTCGAGCGCACCGGACGCGGCCGGGGAACGCAGGAAGTGACCATAATGTTCACCGACCTGGTGGGATTCTCCAGCTGGTCGCTGCCCGCCGGTGACAGCGCCACCCTCGCCCTGCTGCGCGACGTCGCCCGAGCCGTCGAGACCCCCATCGTCGACCGCGGCGGGCACGTGGTGAAGCGCCTGGGGGACGGCGTGATGGCCGTCTTCCCCAGCCCGGACCGTGCGATCGACGCCGTCTTCGCCGCGCAGGAGGCGCTCGCGGAGGTGGAGGTGGACGGCTACCGCCCCCGCATGCGCGTCGGCATCCACACCGGCGTGCCCCGGCAGATCGGCAGCGACTGGCTCGGCGTGGACGTGACGATCGCGGCGCGCATGATGGAACTGGGCGGCGACGGCAACGTGATGGCGTCGTCCGCCACGCTGGAGAGTCTGCAGCCGGGCACCCTCGACGAACTGGGTGTCGGCGTCAAACCGTGGCGACGCGCCTTCTTCGCCCCCGCGCCCAGCGGGGTGCCCTCCGACCTCGGTATCTGGCGGTTGCGGCTCCGCCGCCCGTGAGTACTT
>NZ_LTCZ01000425.1:0-35423 GCF_001583455.1 Rhodococcus sp. LB1
ACCGGTTTCAGCCAGAACGAAACGGTCGGCAGGCATGATCGGCGATTTGTCATGGTCCAGGCCGGCAGTCCACAGCACGCACGCCCGGGACGCGACTTCGATTGCAAGCCAATGCTATTTCGCGAGCCGGGCGTGATCGGCAGTGTGTGTGCTCGATACCGCCCGGCGCAGGAGAATGGTGAGTCGGGATCGAACATCGCCGGATCACGCCGCCGGCCACGGTGGACCTATTAGGCGCTTGAGCTGACCACCAGGCTCAGGTCCTACACCGAGGAAACGGCGGAGATGCGGAGAGGGGAGTGCGCAACGAGTACGGGACCGCGCCCTGGCCCGTGGACTCGTGTGTGTGGCTCGCCGGGTCGCCGACCGACCCCCGCTTGGAGGCGACGATGCACCGGCGGTGTGCATGCCGGTCGGCGGTATGGCGTCAGACCGGGATCGAAACTTCCTGGCTCGATTCCACCCGGTGGACTCGCAGCGACAACTCCCGCATTCCTAGGGAGGGGAGCATCCCGACGAAGGCCCGGCCATGTTCCGAATCGGCGTGCTGATCGAGCGCTGACTGCGACTCCCATTCCTCATAGACGTAGAAGACCCCCCGTTCCACTAGGTCAGCGCTGATGGCGAACGAGATGTTGCCCGCATCGTGGACCGATTTCGCCACTAGTTCCCTGATGGCGGCGCTGGCCCGGTCATGGAGGTCCTCCTCGATCACGAGGCGTCCACTTTGGACGATCACCGCATCGTCTGGCACCTGTCCGCGCCCCGTCATCTGGTCGATGTCGTCGTGCAGCCTCTGTCGGACATCCGGGGTGAGCGAGACCAGGAACGTGTCATCGCGCAAGCCGGCGAGCAACGCGTCCGCGACCTCGTCGGGGCTCTGAAGGGCCTCCAGTTCGAGTCCGGCTTCGAAGACCTCGGTCGGTATGCCAACTAGGGGAACTTCGAGCGTGTGCCGAGTGTTGGTGATGTCCGGGCAGAGCAAGGTGACGCCCACGCCTTGCGGTGAGAGGTAGGCGTTCAGCGTGCGGGCGAGACCGATCAGACCGGACTTCGACAACGTGTAGGCACCCCCTAACGGGACTTGTTCAGGAAACAGCCCAAGGCTCGATGAGGTGACGATGAGGTGGCCATGGCCTCGGGCCACCATTTCGGGCCCGAATTCGAGGAAGGCACGGACAACGCCGACAGCGTTGACATCCAGAACATGCTCCCACCGCTCGAGAGGGATCTGCTCCAGCGGGCCGGCTACCGAGGTGCCTGCATGGCTCCAGACGATGTCGGTCTGGCCCATCACCTCGGTCGTCTGACGGTGCAGGTCTGCGAGATCCTCTGTTCGGGTGGTGTCGCAGGCGACCGCGAGAGAGCGCCGCCCGAGGCCCTCGACCTCGGACGCAACCGCCTTGGCTGCGGACTGGTCGATGTCGGCGACGACGACATCACAACCGGCGCGCGCGAGCGCTAGAACACCGGCTCTGCCGATACCGTCTCCGCCTCCGATGACCACTGCTGTCTTGTTGTGAAGATCCATTTCAACGTGCCTTTCAGGAGGGTTGGCTCATGGTGTGGGTGAGAGGTCTGCGCCCTCAGGCGTTTCCCATTCGTTGACGTTCTGGTAGCCACCGGCACCGGCCAGGTAGTCGACGAAGACGCCCTCCGGATCGCGGTCGGCACGGATCACCTGCAGCCGCTCCCACGCGTCATCGCTCAGGCATTTCACCCTGCGGTGTTGCTGGTCGGAGTCGCCCCAGTACTGACCCTTCGTGTAGGGCTCCAAATGCTTCATCGCTCCGAGCGACCACTGCCGGTATTTTTCGTCATCCGCTGCGTCGCTGTAGATGATGTACACCCCGACCATCATTTCGGTCATCAACGACATGGCCTGGTCGGGTCCTTCGTGGGGAAGGGTGTACTGGAAGAAGGTATGGCCGGGCTCGTTGCTGGGCCGGTCCATGACCAGCGTCTGTGCAGCCGCGGCGATCTCGTCGTACGGTCCTTCGACCCAGGCTGACTCGACCCGGTAGCGGAAGCCCTTGGGATGGGTGACGTCGACGAACTCGTACTCGGACTTCATCGTCGTGGGTTGAGCATTGTTCATGATCAGCGCGTGCTCGCAGTAGGGTGCGGTCGCCAGGGGTGCCAGCGCCTGCTCGGCCTCTTCTCGGGTATCACAGAAGGCGAGTCCCCAAACCGCGAAGACGTAGCCTCCCGCGTGGCCGGGGATTTCGAACTGTGGATTCATCGACACCGCGACCAGATGGACGCTGGGCGCGATGTCCTTCTGCGCTTCGGAGAGCCACTCGAGAATCTCGGCATACCGCTCCACGGGATAGATCTGCATCGTCCCGGTAAGGGCCTTGGGTAACGGCCGGGTCTGGAGGTGGAACCGGGTGATGACCCCGCAGAACCCGGGCCCCGCTCCGCGGGCCGCCCAGAAAAGGTCCGAGTTTTGTTCCGCATCTGCACGAACAAGGTCGCCGTCGGCCGTCACGACATCGATCGCCAGAACCTGCTCTGACGCCCAGCCCCAGCCCCGATGATTCCATCCCATGCCGCCTTGAAGCAGGAAGCCGCCGATACCGACCGTCGGGCACGGCCCGCCGGGGAAGAACCGCCCGAACTGCTCGAGGTAGACGCCCAGCTCGCTGCCGCCCTGGACGGGCGGGGTCACGCTGACGGCGCCGGTGTTCTCGTCGAGAGAAATTTCCTTGTAGCCGCCGAGGTCGATCAGCAGGGCATCGTCCCGCACGCCCCACACCGGGAAGCTGTGTCCGCCAGACCTTATGCCGACCTTCCAGCCGCGTTCTTTGGCCAACCGAACGCCCTCAACGATGTCGTTCTCGGTTTCGGCCATCAGGACGGCCGGGGGAAAGCGGTCGGGATATCGACTGTGGAACACCCGGCCGATGCGTGCATTCTCATAGCCCTCATCGTCGCGTTCGAAGAGGGTTCCGGTGAATCGGGCCTTGGCCGTGAGGGTCGGGTTGTCGATCATGGACGGTATTTCTCCTGTATCGGGGCGTGCGCAACTCGGTCTGCCGATAGCGACGTCGTGGCGGTAGGTTCTGAAATTGTCGGTGTCGAGGTTTATCGGGAACCGGCCATCCGGCGAGGTCGGTGTTGGATCCCATCTGCACTCCCGGGGACGGTGCTTCGCCGTGACCAATGCCCGCTTGCGGATGTCCTCTCACCGAAGATGAGGTCCCGGTTGGTACCGGGGGGTTATCGTCTTTTCCTTTCCTTCCGGCGAGTGCTGGCGTGTCCGCAACATTGCTGTGGCCTGCTCGGAGAGAGCGAGCGCTGTGGGCGCGTCCAGAAGCCACGTCCATCGCCGGTAACGGAGTAGACACGAGATGCGCTCCCAGAATTGCGTTCGATCGATCCCGAACTGCACCCAAATATCTTCCGACGATGGTCCGTCGAACGGCAGCCATTCGACGGCGAGTTCGAGGATTAGTTGATCGTCGCACGGGCGGGCGGCGGATTTCGAACCTCTGTCGGCGCTTCCACCACGTCGGGTTTCATTGCTCATGCGGATGTTCAATCTGTGAAAGCCGTGTTAGGGATCGACGGCTGTGAAGGCAGACCCGTCCGGTGTTCCGCCCGGGGTCGATTCTCGACACCGGGTGTTCTGTGCCTCGACCCGGCGGGTACCGAACCCGCCCGCGCGGAGCGGGTTCGGTGCGTCTGGCAGACCATGGGGACGTCCGTCGTTGCATTGACGACTAGCCTGTCGTTTGGACGGTCTACTGCTGGGCGGCGTACTCGGCGAGGTTTGTCTCGAATCCTGTTTGTGTTCCGAGAGCCAAGACTTCACCGTTGTCGATGTCTTCTTGCCAGACGAGCGATCCCGTGGAGGTGTGCAGGGGGTGGTCTTGAACGGTGAGGATGCGGGCTCCTTCACCGCTGATGGTGTGTGCGTGCGCCGCCCATCCGGGTGCGGACAGCATCAGGTCGCCTGCGGACCAGTCGAAGCGTTGCCCTTCGACGATGCTGTATCCGGTGCCGGCGAAGTGGTAGTTGATGGCGGAGCTCATGTGCCGGTGGGTTCCGCCGGCGAAGTCGCCGCCGATCGCGGTGATGGTGGCGAAGAACGAGGGTGTGGTGCCGTTGAGGCGTCCGGTGGAGGGGTTGTACAGGCAATACAGTGGCCGACCCGTGTAGCCGGTTTTGAGGCCGAGGACCCCGCTGAGGTGTTGGCTGACCTCTGACCAGGCGAAGAGGAGGGGGGAGTCGGTGATCGGGTCGGGGTCGATGATGTGTTCGTAGGGCAGGAGTTGGCTGCCGTCATCGCCCAACGCGATGGCGGGAGCGAGGTCTTTCGCGCGGCGCCCGGGTCCGGAGTCGACATTGTGGTCGTGGGTTTCGGCGGTGCTGCCGAAGTCTTCGTAGTATGCGGAGATGGCTTCCAGCAGTGCCGCGTTGGTGTAGCGCAGATACCTGAAGGCGGTGGTGCCGTTGTTTGTCAGCGCCTCGAGGTTCATCGACGGCTTGGTCCACACGTCTTGCTGGACCACGCGGATGGTGCGGGCCCCGATGCTGACCGTGCCGTTGCCGGCCAGACACATCGATAGACCGGTGGTGTTGGCGCGGACAGGGACGGTGGATTCCCCGGGGAGGAGGACACCGAGGCTGACCTGTGTAGCGGGGGCAAGGCCGCGGACCCCTTTCGGGGCTTGTGGATGCACGATCAGCATCTCGCGGCGGCCCCTGTCATCGGGTTCGCCTGCCTCGAGTGCGGCGAAGGCGGTGTCGATCTCGGTGGCGCTGATCATCAGCGGAGACCACTGATCCCGCTGGTATCGGGGTGCCTGGCGACTGTCGAGCAGGTGGGCGTGCGGGCTCATTTCTTCTCCTGGATCGGATCGGTGCGATCGGGTGTGGTGGGTTCGAGGGATATGCCGGCAGTCTCGGGGGTGAACCGCATGACGAGGGCGCCGAGAAGAGCGGCCGATGCGAGGTAGCCGACGAACAAGAAGGCAACGTCGTGTTGCGCGGTCCACTGCTGCAGATAAGGGGCGGTTCCGCCGAACACGACAGCCGAGAGCGCATACGGCATGGCGATGCCTGAGGCGCGTACGCCGGTCGGGAACAGTTCGGACAGGACCGCCGGCAGGATCGAGGCGACGAAAGCGAACAGCACGAGCGCGATCGTCATGGCCAGACCGAATTGCCATGCGCCTTGTCGGGCGAGGTGGTCGAGGGGGAAGGCGGTGACGGCGACGCCGAGACCGTAGATGTAGAAGCTGCGGCGTCGACCGATCCGGTCCGACAGGGAACCGAGCAGCGGTAGGACCGAAGCGCTGACGGCGAGCGCGATCACGCCGGCCCACAACGCTGCGGTGGGGTCGAGGTGGGCGACGGAGATTGCCCAGGTGGGTCCGCTCACTGCCCAGGCGTAGAACATGGCGGTGACCGATGCCATGAGCAGGAACACGCGTGTCCCGGAGGCGCGGTAGGTCCAGAGATTCGCAACAAGAGAGCGTTGCGAGCTGGCGTTCCGGTTGGGGGCCGCGGTCGCGGATGTGAAGGCGTGGGTTTCTTCCATCCCGCGGCGGAGAAAGAGGGTTACCAGGCCGAGGGCGGCGCCGAGGAGAAATGGCAGGCGCCAACCCCAGGTGGCCATTTGGTGCTCGCTGAGAGCGGTGGTCAGGAGGGCGCCGATGATGGTGGCGGCCATGATCGCGAGGAATCCGGAGACATAGATCGCGGAGGACCACAGGCCTCGCCGGGCGGGAGGTGCTTCTTCGGCGATGTAGGTGTAGGCGGCCGCGACTTCCCCGGTGTGTGCGAGGCCTTGAAGCAGCCGAGCGACGAGAAGGACTGCGCCGGCGAGAACACCGACGGAGGCGTAAGTCGGTGTGAGACCGATGAGGAGCATCCCGGTCGACGCGCAGCCGATCGCGACGAGCAGTGACTGCTTGCGGCCGAATCGATCGGCCATCCACCCGAAGAGGAGTCCGCCGAAGGGACGGATCGCAAATCCGACACCGAATACCACCAGGGTGGACAGCAACGCCGAGGTGGCGTTTTGCGGGTTGAACAGTGCCTTGGCGAAGAAGGGTGCGAATACTGCGTAGCAGGTCCAGTCGAATACTTCGAGACCGTTCCCGAGTGTGACACCGATCAGGCTGCGCCGTTGCCGCAGTGCAATGACGGGTGTTTCGGCGGGGCTGGCGAGCAGCGGCGTGCTCGTGCTGGGGTCAGGACGATCGGTGGGCGGTGCGGTCATGACACGTCCTCGTTCAGTGGTAGATGTGGTCGGCGTGCATCACGGCTGCCCGCTGGTCGATATGTTGCTTGCCGATCCTCACGGGACCGGCGAGTTGCGGGATGCCCAGGCGCCCTTTGGTTTGGAAGCCCAGTGGCCCCACCGTGATTCCGTCACGCGAATAGGCGAACACGCGAGCGGAGTGGGAAAGTTGCACTGCGTCGACGTCCACCGCGGTCAGGTTCGGGTCGCCTACGTGCTGGTTCGACCAAACGAACGGGACCGTCGCCGCGGCGTGGCAGGGGCGAATTCGGATTTCCAATGTTGTGCGCGGCGATCCCGGCGTGCTCGCGGGCGTTGGTCCAGTGCTCGACCCGCATCTCCTTGCCGTAACGGGGGTTGAACCAGCGGGCGACGCCGCCGATGGCGTAGACGTTCGATGTACGTGTCCCAGAGGCTCGTGTCGTCCCAACCCGGGTCACGCGATCGAATTCGAATCCTTCAGTCGGCGAGACCATTTGCTCGTCCTCGGCTGTCTTTGTCGTTAGGGTTTCCAGCACCGGGCAATGCGGTATCCGGTCTCCCGCGTCGATAGCGGACATGGTCCAGTCCTTTCGTGGGCTCGCGTCGGCCCGCCCTCGAAATCAGTGCTCCAGGTCACACTAAGACCACATCGCTATATAAAACAATTATCAAATTTGAGATGAGGGCATAAGACGGAACGTATTCCGAAAATGGGAGTGGATAACTCAATCCTTATATATTCATCAGAAAGATGAATCTTGTCTTATTCCGAGGAAACGTTAGTGTGACTGTGATCACTATCCATCTTGTGCGGGGCGTTCCCGCAGCACTCGAAGAGGACCACCATGAAGCCGAGAACCGAAGACCCTTCGCAGCTGAGCCTCGGGTACTTCTTTCCCAGCGGAAAGACCAACTTCCTGTACTCGGACGAAGCTGCTCGGCGAACACCGGCGATGACGAAAGCCAACCTGGTCGAACTCGCCCAGGCGGCCGAACGGGTGGGCTTCGACTCCTTGTTCATCGCCGACAACTGGTCCGGGCACCAACGTGTCGCCGAGGAGTTCGGGCACCAGTCGCCGGCGTATCACGCGCCGCTGCTGGCCATGGCCCTGCTGGCAACGACGGAGCACATCGGCGTCATCTCCACGTTCCACACCACTCACCACAAGCCCGCCCATGTCGCCCGAATGGGCGCCACACTCGATGCGTTCAGCGGCGGGCGGTGGGGCTGGAACGTGGTGACCGGATTCAGTGCCGACGAGGCGGCACTGTTCGGTGAGCCGTTCATCGACCACGACGAGCGTTACGTCATGGCAGCCGAGTTCGTCGACATCGTCAAAAGACTGTGGACCGAGCACGAACCCATCGACGTCGACGGCAAGTACTACCGCGTGACCGGGCGAATCAAAACTCCCCGCCCCGTGCAGGATCCACACCCCTTGATGGTCAGTGCGGGCGCCTCTCCGGCGGGCGCCGAGTTCGCTGCACGGTTCTGCGATCAGTTGGTGACGTTGGCGAACACCGAGGAGTTGGTGCGCGAGGTCGATCGTCGGCTGGCCGCGCTGACCGAAAGTAGTAAACGAACGGTGGGAACGTGTCCGTTCTCAATGGCGATCGTGCGCCCGAACGAGGGCGAGGCCGAGGAGGAATATGCGCGACTGCTGCAGACTCTCAACGTCGAGGCCACCAAGGAGATCGCCGCTGACGTGCTCGGATCGATCGAATCCTCCCGGTCGATGTACGAGAAGATGGGCGAGGGGGAAGCCACCCGCGCGTTCGGCGGTGCCGGATCGGTTCTGCAGCTGATCGGAACCCCCGAACAGGTCGCGGAGAAGATCATTTCACTCAAGCGCACCACGGCGACATCGAATGTGCTGATCAACTTTCCTCTATGGAGTCCGCAGGAGCTGGAGTCGTTCTCACCGGTGTTGCCGTATCTGCGGGAAGCGGGAGTCTGGTCGCCGCCGCAGGAGCGGAACTGGTCGTGGTGACAATGCGTGACCGCAGCGTCACCGCGATCGGAGCGCCGCGCGGATCTCGTCGACGGCTGCCTGCTGCAGCGGCGAGAAGAACTTGTCCCGCCGCCACAACAACGCAACACGCTCGGTGAGTTCGAGGCCGGGAACGGCCAACTCCTGTAGTCGGCCCGCGGCAAGGTCGGATTCGACGACGTAGCGCGGGGCGAAAATCGCCCACGCGTTCTCGGCGGCCGCCTGCTTCATCGGCTCGGCATGCCCGAATCTGATGATGAAATTCGGTTCGACGTCGCTGAGCCGGGTGAGCTGTTCCATCAGGTTGCGTTGGTAGATCACCTCCCGCGGCGCTCCGACGAACGGCAGCGCCAATGCCTCGTCGAGGGACAGCGTTACCGATGGGGCGACGAGGCCTGGCCCGGCGCAGAGGGTGATTGGCTCGGTGCGGACGAGCTCGGAGGACATGGTGTCCGGGAGATGCCGCTGATCCCAGGTCACGACGGCGAAGTCCGCCTCACCGGTTTCCACCGCACGCAACGCTTCGTTGGGTTGCGAGCTGGAAAGGGTGAGGTCCGCACCGGGCCGGCCACGCTGGAACCGGGACAGAATCGGCGGTAGGAGGTAGCTGCCCACCGCCATGCTCGATGCGATGGACGCGGCGCCGCCTCGCCCCGATCCGAGTTCGTCGACGTCGCGCCTGATCTGGGCCGCCGAGGCCAACATCTCCTTCGCCCACTGGTTGGCGCGTTCGCCCGCTTCTGTCAACAACATGCGGTTACCGCGGCGGACGAACAACTTTGCGCCAAGCCATGATTCAAGTGACCGCAACTGTCCCGAGACGGCCGGCTGGGCGACCATCAGCACTTCCGCGGCTCGCGTGACACTTCCCTCTTCCACGACGAGCCGGAACACTTCCAGACGTTTGAGCGACAGTTGCGCTTCCATGGTCCCTCTATAAGTAATCGGTGATGCGTGTATCGATATGTTGATATTTGCTTTATACCACGGAATCTCTATTGTTAGGTGCATCACAGCCCCAGTGGTATGGATCGCTGATCCGTTCCGCGGGAACGAGGACCACACACCCCGTGCGCACCGATTGCACGGGCGTGTCCGCCCTCGAACACACAACTGGCAAGGAACACGATGAACGTACCGTGGATAACGGAACAGCAAGTACACGAAAGGGTCTCGATCCTCGACGCCATCGAGTCGGTCACCCGATCGATTACCCGTGAAGTCGACGGCACCGCCCGAAACATCCCGAAAACGATGACGACCTGGGAGCCGGCCAGCAGTGCGCACGCCCTCGGCGCCTATGACGAGGGCGCCGGTCTCGTCGCGTTCAAAACCTGGGTCAACACTCCGGCAGGTGCCTCGGCGTTGATGACGCTGTTCGACGCCACCACCGGTACCCCCCGTGCGGTGCTCGAGGCCGGTGCGCTGGGTGCACTGCGTACCGCGGCGGTCTCCGGATTGGCGACACGCCTGATGAGTGCCCCCGATGCGTCCGAGCTCGCCCTGATAGGCAGTGGGCGGCAGGCATTGGGACAAGTTGCTGCGGTATGTGCAGTCCGACCGATCACCCGGGTACGGGTGTGGAGCCGCTCCGAGAACAGCAGGACCGGTTTCGCCGCAGCGGTGCGCGAAAACCTCGGCATCGACGCCGTCGTGGCCCCCACACTCGCAGAGGCCGTCGACGGGGCCCCCATCGTCACCCTCATCACCCGGGCGACGGAACCGTTCCTCTCACGAGGACTGTTGTCCCCGGGAACACACCTCAATGCAGTCGGCGCGATCTTGCCGAGCAACGCCGAGTTCGATCCTGCGTTGCTAGCCGACGCCGACCTGACGGTCGTCGACAGCGTCGCCAACGCACGTCGATCATCCCGGGAACTGACCGAGTACTACGGCGAGGACTGGACCCCCGTCAAGACCCTTGGCGACCTTCTCACCGGTGCGGTGGCACGTCCATTGCACCCCGCTCTGACGATTTTCAAAGGACTCGGGATGGGGCTGGCCGATCTGGCTGTGGCTGCAACGGTGCTCGAGTCAACCAACCGGGAAGGAGCACTGGCATGAGATTCCGCACCGACACCGCACTGATCACCGGATCGATCGCACCCTTGATCACCCCGTTCACCGATAGCGGAGCGCTCGACACGGCAAGCCTGCGCCGACTGGTCCAGTGGCAGATCGCGGCCGGATCGCACGGACTGTCGATCGGTGGCTCCACCGGGGAGCCGGCCGCGCAGACCGTCGCCGAGCGGATCGAGGCGATCGACGTCGTCGCCGACGAGAACAATGATCGTGTTCCCTTCATCGCCGGGACCGGATCGGCCAAGCTGGACGAAACCCTCGAGATCACCGCGGCCGCTCATGCCGCCGGCGCCGATGCGGCCTTGATCATCACCCCCTACTACGCGCGACCGACTCAAGAGGCGCTGTACCGGTGGTACGCCACCATCGCACGGGAGTTCCCGGATCTGCCGATCATCATGTACAACGTTCCCTCGAGAACGGCCGTCGAGCTGGACCCCTCCACGGTCGCCCGCCTCTACCGGGACTTCGACAACATCGTTGGTATCAAGGAAACGACGAAAGACTTCGAACACTTCTCCCGGGTGATTCACCAAGCCGGAGAGAACATCTTGGTGTGGTCCGGCATCGAACTGCTCTGCCTGCCCCTGCTGGCACTCGGCGGTGTCGGATTCGTCAGCGCCGTCAGCAACATCGCCCCCCACACGGTCGCGCGGATGTACGAACTGTGGACAGCCGGTGATCACGACGGTGCCCGCGCACTTCACTACGCGCTGCACCCGCTGGTGGACCTGCTGTTCGTGGAGACCAATCCGGCACCGGCCAAGTGGGTCCTGCACCAGCAGGGACGAATCGCCTCACCGCACGTGCGGTCCCCGCTCATTACGCCCACATCGACGGGCATCGACCGGATCGAGACCCTCCTCGGTCAGGCATCGACCATCCTCACCGAAGAAAAGGCCTTCTGATGCGAGTGGCCACGGTCGAACAGGACGGTGATCCGCGGACTATCGTCCTCGACGCAGACGGCCGCCCGCGAGACGTGACCGGGCTCACCGGTGTGGTGACCGCAGACGTCGACATCGACAAATTCGCTGCTCTGACCGAGCAGGACCTGGGCCGATGCCCGGTGATCGATCTCGACCGGATCACCCGCTGGCTACCGCCGGTCACCGATCCACGGCGGATCCTCTGCGTCGGTTTCAACTACCACAACCACGCCGTCGAAATGGATAAGGAACCGCCGCAACATCCCACCTTCTTCGTCCGTTTCCCCTCGTCGCTCGTCGGGCACAGGGAGCCGATCGAACGAACCCCGGCGTCCGACAGTTTGGACTGGGAGGGGGAGATCGCGATCGTCATCGGCCGCGGCGGCCGGAACATCCGAGCCCGAGATGCGGCGCACCACGTCTGGGGCTACACCGCCTTCGCCGACAACAGTGTCCGGGAATTCCAACTCCACGGAACCCAGGCCACAGCGGGAAAGAACTTCGACCGATCCGGGTCGGTCGGCCCGTGGCTGGTCACGGCGGACGAGATCGCCGACCCGAACGCCCTGGAAGTACACACCTACCTCGGCGACAACCGGGTACAGGCCGGGGTTCTCGCGGATCTGGTATTCGACATTCCCTCGGTCATCGAATATGTCAGCACGTGGACGACGCTCACCCCCGGAGACATCATCGCCACCGGCACGCCGGCCGGGATCGGTTACCGACAGGATCCGCCCCGATACCTACAGCCCGGGGAAGTGCTGACCATCGACATCCCCGGCGTCACTCGACTCGTCAACCACATCCGCTGACGTAGCGAGGAGGAAGAACATGACGACATGCTCGACAACACCGCACGAGGACATCGCAGCATCACTGAAGGAGGTGATGGCGGCGGTCTGCACCCCGGTCTCGGTGGTGACGGCGATGGACAGGGATCGACCGCACGGGACGACCGTCAGCGCCTTCGCGTCCTTGTCGATGGCACCCCCCATGGTCCTGGTTTCGCTCGATCGCACCTCCGAGCTCCTCGGAATCATTCAGCGCGGCAAAAGGTTCGGCGTCAACATCCTCGGTAGCGCCCAATCGGCGGCAGCAACGGCCTTCGCCCGCAAGGGGACCGACAAATTCGCCGACACACCGTGGACCCTGGTCGGTGGTGTTCCCCGTTTGACCGGGGCGCCGGGCTGGGTGGTCTGTGACGCGTCCTCCTTCGTCGAGGGGGGCGACCACATCGTCGTGTTGGGCGAAGTTCGTGAGGCGGTCGCCCACGACGGATCACCGCTCACCTACTTCCGCCGCGATTTCGGTACCCACATGTTGCTCGGCCAGGAGCACCGGTGACCCCCGATCGGGCAGGCGAACACGCGGTCAACCGGGCCGTCACGGAGCTACGGGCCGGCGGCATGGTCGTCGTGCTCGATGGCGAAGATCGCGAGAACGAGGGCGACCTCGTGGCCGGTGCCGACACCGTCAGCGCCGAGCAGATAGCTTTCATGGTCCGCCATACCACCGGCATCCTCTGCGTTCCGATGACCACCGAACGAGCCGATCAGCTCGAGTTGGCGCCGATGGTGCCGGTGAACACCGACACCCACCAGACCGCCTTCACCGTCACCGTCGACCACATCGGCGCCGGGACCGGGGTGTCCGCCAGCGACCGCGCGATGACCGTGCGCGCCCTCGCCCGCTCGACCAGTGTCCCCGCTGACTTCCGTCGCCCCGGGCATGTCTTCCCGCTTCGCGCCCGCCCGGGAGGTGTCCTGGAGCGGCCTGGGCACACCGAAGCCGCACTCGACTTACTCACCCTCGCCGACCGTGCTCCGGTCGGGGTGATCGGGGAAATCGTCGCGGAGGACGGCTCGATGCGGCGGGGGCCGGATCTGCGCCGATTCGCGGCCAGCCATGGGCTGCCCGTGGTCACCATCGCCGACCTCGCGCACTCCCTGCATCCGGAAACAGGACCCGTGGACAGACTCTCGACCTCGCGCATGCCCACCGCCTTCGGCGTGTTCCAGGCAATCGCGTACCGGTCGAGCGATGACGGAGTCGAGCATCTGGCGTTGGTGATGGGCGACGTGGCCGCGGCCGCCGAGAGTGAATCCGGTGCCCTCGTGCGCCTGCACAGCGAATGCCTGACCGGCGACATCCTCGCCTCGACCCGGTGTGACTGCGGCAGCCAACTCGAGCAGGCACTGATGGCGGTCAGTGAAGAGCAATGCGGCGCGGTGATCTACTTGCGGGGGCACGAAGGCCGTGGCATCGGTTTGGCGCACAAGATCCACGCCTACGCGCTGCAAGACCGCGGGATGGACACCGTGGACGCCAACCTCGCCCAAGGCCTCGCCGCAGACGCCCGCTCGTACGCGGTCGGAGCCCACATCCTCAGGGAACTCGGAGTAGGCAGAGTGCGCCTGTTGACCAACAATCCGGCCAAATGCGCGGCATTGACCACCGACGGGCTCGAGGTCCTCGCCCGCGTCGGGCTCTCGACCAACGCGACCACCGACAATGTCCGTTACCTCCGTACCAAACGCGACCGCATGGGCCATGTACTCGACATCCCCGATGTCACCGACTCTGAAAGAAGCGTGCTGTGACCGCTCATCTCGGCGATCAGGTCCTGACACCCCTGAACTTTCTCGAACGCGCGGAGGCCATCCACGCCGATCGCACCGCCATGACCTACCACGCCCAGTCGTGGTCGTACGGCGAGTTCGCGGTCACCGCCCGCCGCATGGCCGGCACCCTCGCAGGCCACGGAGTCAAACCGGGCGACCGCGTCGCCGTCCTGGCCTCGAACACCCCGCTGATGCTGCTCGCGCATTTCGCCGTTCCCTTGGCCGGCGGCGTGCTCGTCACCCTCAACCACCGCCTGGCCGCCCCGGAACTGAAGTACATCGTCGAGCACTCCGGCGCATCACTCGTCCTGGTCGATAGCGAATTCAGCGCAGCCGCAGAATCCTTCGGCATCCGGACCCTCGCTGCCGAACAGGTAATGGACGCGGACGGACCCGAATACGCACGCACGGTCGAGGACGAACGCAGCCTCGTCTCGCTGAACTACACCAGCGGCACGACCGGCAGGCCCAAGGGCGTCATGTATCACCACCGCGGCGCCTACCTGCAGGCGCTTGCCATGACCCACCACGCCAAACTCGGACTCAAGACCGTCTACCTGTGGACCCTGCCGATGTTCCACTGCAATGGCTGGTGTTTTCCCTGGGCAATCACCGCCGCCACAGGAACACAGGTCTGTCTCGATCGCCCCGACCCCGACACCGTATGGGCCCATCTGCGCAGCGGGGGCATCACCCACTTCAACGCCGCTCCCACCGTCCTCACCAACCTCACACAACATCGAGAGGTAGACAACGGGCCTCTCGGCAGAATCGTCGAGGTAGGAACCGGGGGAGCGCCGCCGTCCCCCACACTGTTGTCCGAATTGACCGCACTCGGCATCCACACCACCCACCTCTACGGTCTCACCGAAACCTTCGGCCCTGCTGTGGTGAACGAACCACGCCCCGAATGGACCACCCTCAACCATACCGATCTCTCCAAAGCGATGGCCGTGCAGGGCAACTCCAACATCGTCGGCACAGGAATCAGGGTCCTGGACACCGTCGGCAAGAAAGACGACGCCCCGATCGCCGACGTCGCCGCTGACGGCGCAACTCTCGGGGAGATTGCGGTCCGAGGGAACACCGTCATGCTGGGCTACTACAACGACGACGCAGCGACCGAGGCCGCCCGGATCGGCGAATGGTTCAAGACCGGCGACCTCGGTGTCATGCACCCCGACGGATCGGTGGAAATCCGGGACCGCGCAAAAGACATCGTGATCTCCGGCGGAGAGAACATCGCCACGGTCGAAGTCGAACACGTACTCACGTCCCATCCCGCGGTCGCCGAGGCGGCCGTCATCGGTGTCGCTGATCCGAAATGGGGCGAAGTTCCGGTGGCCGTCGTCGCGCTGCGGCCAGGCGCGGACGTGTCTACCGAGGAACTCATCTCCTACACACGTACCCAACTCGCAGGTTTCAAGACACCCAAACAAATCTACTTTCGCGAACTGCCCAAGTCCGGAACGGGGAAGATACTCAAACACGTCCTTCGGGGGCTTATTGCACCGGGAGACGAACAGGTGCTGCAGGTGGATCTGCGGGCGAGCACCTGAACCTGTTCACAAGCGATTCGGCGAGCCGCCCATGTGTCGCCAACCAAGGTAAGCAGCGCGGCGTGCGCCGCCCTGCGAGATGCACACCGGACGGTGGCCCAAGGGAGCGGCCGGGCTGAGTGTGCCAGCGGCGATCTGCCGGGACGGTGCCAATAGTGCCGTGTCGCCGGATAACCGTGCGAGGGTAACCGCTCAGGGAGGAGGCCGCATTCGTGGATGCGGCCTCCTCACCGAGCCGTGCAAGCTACGGAACGAGGTACCCACCGTCGACGGGCATCGTGATGCCGGTGACGAAACTGGCCTGATCGGAAAGCAGCCAGGCCGCCGCGGGAGGAATCTCCTCAGGTCGACCCATTCGATTCATCGGGCTGGCGGTATTGAACTTGGCGGCGATGTCGGGGGGCGTCTGCGCGAGCCCGCCGATGAGCATCTCGGTGGCGGTGGATCCCGGCGCGATGGCGTTGATGCGGATCCCGCTCTGGCCGTACTCGAAAGCTGTCGCCTTGGTCAAACCGATAACACCGTGCTTCGCCGCAATGTAGGGTGCAATTCCGAAGTTGCCAACGAATCCGCCTACGCTGCTCGTGTTGACGATGGACCCGCCTCCCGAGGCAAGCATCGCTCGGATCTCGTGCTGCATCGACAAGAACGTGCCTTTGAGGTTGACCGCCAGGACGCGGTCATAATCTTCGTCGCTGTAGTCGTGGAAGTTGTCCAGCGTATTGAAGCCGGCGTTGTTGAACGCTGCATCGAGCCGGCCGTACGTCTCCACACAATGAGCGACGGCGGCCGCGATCGTGTCACCGTCAGTGACGTCCACGAAGACGGACTCGGCGTGATGGCCCTGCGCGCGCAACTCGTCACGAAGAGCTGTTGTGGCCTCGAGGTTTCGTGCTCCGAGCACGAGGCGCGCTCCTTCGGCTGCGAAGTGGCGGGCGGCGGCGGCGCCGATGCCCTGGCTGGCGCCGATGATGAGGGTCGCTTTGCCGGTGAGAATCCCGGTAGTGGTGGTGGTCATGACGTGGCGTTGCCTTTCGTGTTTCCTTGCGAGGGGACGTCGAATGAGTACTCGACGCCGAGGGTCGATGCGAGAGCATCAACGGTGGAGGGCCAGACGATCTGGCAGTTGACGTGTTCGACTGTTGCCCGCGCGGAGTCATCGGCGACTTCGAATTCGCCGTGCCAGGCAACGCGCGTGCGGGCGTCCAGTCCGGCCGGGAGTGCGGTGACGGTGACCGAGGTGCGGGAGGCGCTCACCGGAATCGGAGGAGTCCCGACGAAGGAATAGGTGAAACTCCGACCCTGGTGATCCAGCTCGACAAGGCGCTCGAGAATGCGTGAGCCATCTTGGAGGTGAATCTCGCGGATTGCGCCGGGGGATTGCGCGTCACCGTCGACGATGGTGCAGCCGGTCACTGTGGGATGCCAGGACATGTTGCCGAAGTTGCCGGCCAGTGCCCATACCTCCGTTGCGGATGCGTGAATGATGGCAGCGAGATCGTGATGAATGCGCATCGGAATCAGATCGATCCGCCATTGTTGGCCAAGAGAATTTGGCCGTTCACCCAGCCGGCGGCGGGGGCCGCGAGAAAGGCCGCGATGCCCGCGATGTCCGAGGGATGCCCGAGTCGTCCCATGGGCGCGGCCGCGGCGAGCGATTCCATCATGCCTGTCGGCGCTCCCGCGACGACTTCGGAGTCGGCGGCGAGGAATCCGGCAGCCACTGGGCCGACCATGATCGAGTTGACTGTGATACCACGGCTGCCGAGTTCGTTTGCGAGCACGCCGACTGTCACGTTCGCACCGGCTTTGGTGGTTGCGTATGCGGAGAACCCGGCTGGCGTGAACTTGACCGTGCTGGAGGTGATGTTGATGATCCGGCCGCCGTCGCGGATGGTTCTCGCCGCCTCCCGGAGCACGAAGAAGACCGAGCGAGTGTTGACCGCCAGTAGCCGGTCGAACTCCTCGGTCGTGACGTCGGCCAAGGGAGTAAGGGGTGCAGTGACGCCGGCGTTCGCAACGACGATATCGACACCGCCGAAGTGAGCCGTTGTCGCCGCGAACAGTGCTGAAACCTCGGAGCTTTCAGTGAGATCGGCCCGGACTGCGAGTGCCTGCGCGCCCCGGGATCGAAGCGACGCCACGGTTTCCTCGGCCTCGTCGCGGCGGCTCCTGTAGTGCACGACAACGGATGCGCCGTCGGCGGTCAGTGCCTGTGCGATTGCTCGCCCGATGCTGCGGGGTGCTCCGGTCACTATCGCGACCTTCCCGTTCAGTGGTCCGCTCGGCCGTGCCGACGGGTAATCCCGAGTCTTGTTCTCCATGGACGTTCCTCCGAGTGGGGCAGTAGATGCCGAGTTCGTGACTGTGCGACCTCGAGCGATGTGAAGTGGGAACGGCTATATCGTCGACCGGCAACGGGATGACAACCAGTGCCCTGCTCGGCGGTAGGACTCGCAGTACCACGACGGGGCGGAAGAAGAGGAGGACAATGGAGCGGTGACCGCGAACGACAACTCGCTCGGCCAGATCCTGCGCACATGGCGAGACCGGCTTCAGCCCGCCGATGTGGGACTTCCTGACAGTCGACAACGCCGTTCGCATGGTTTACGGCGCGAGGATCTCGCTGCGTTAGCCGGCGTGTCCGTGGACTACGTGGTACGACTCGAACAAGGACGAGCGCGTAACCCATCAATGCAGGTAGTTGCCGCGCTCGCCCGGAGCCTACAGCTCAACCGAACCGAGCACGATCACCTCTACCGGCTCGCGGGTCTTCTACCTCCAGCCAGCAGAACTATCTCCTCCCACGTGCCGCCCGGAGTGCAGAGACTCGTCGCACGGCTCGGGGAACTTCCTCTCGCGATCTATTCCGCCGACTGGACGCTCCTGTACTGGACTGCCCTCTGGGCGCTGCTTCTCGGAGACCCGCTGGACAGGCCGACAACCGAACGTAATCTCGTTCGAGCCACCTTCCTTGGCGAAGGCAAAGCCGAAACGCGAGCGGCCCCATGGCCCGTGCACTCAGAGCGAGGATCGGAAGCAATGGAGGCGGCCCTTGTAGCAGACCTCCGTCTTGCATCAGCCAACTACAGTGACGACACACAACTGGCCTCCCTCATCGCAGAGGTGAGAAAGGCAAGTCCGCGCTTTGCCACGCTGTGGGCAGGGGGGACAGCTGCAGTGCACGCCACTGATCGCAAAACGATCCAGCACCCCTCAGTCGGCAACGTCACAGTCGATTGCGACGTACTCCTGGTTCCCGGAGAAGATCTGAAGATCGTCGCCTACAGCGCTGATGCGGGCAGCATCGACGCTCAACGCCTCGATTTGCTGCGAGTCGCCGGCACGTATGCCCTCACAGACCGCACAGGGTGAGCACGTCTCCGCCGCCTGCAGAAGACTTGTTCGGGTAGAGGGCGAGTAGCCGCCACGGGCAAGCAGAGCACCTCCTCCAGGTGCGGTCTGCTCGCTTCCAGATTCCGGTCCCCGGTGTGACTGAAAGATTGCCGAGTAGGTCGGTGGTGGCCTCATCAGGGCAGGAACTCCTCGAGTTCGCCGTCGGCACCGTGCGCGTCCCGCGTCGGCGGACTCGCAGTCTCCCCCGAAGCATCACCCGCGAGACCGGCAACCCCGAAGGAC
The DNA here is from genome assembly GCF_001583455.1 of Rhodococcus sp. LB1. Lineage (NCBI taxonomy): Bacteria > Bacillati > Actinomycetota > Actinomycetes > Mycobacteriales > Nocardiaceae > Rhodococcus > Rhodococcus sp. LB1. The sequence goes on from NZ_LTCZ01000425.1 coordinate 19,060, forward strand.
GCGGAAGCCCCCTCATTCGAAGGCTCCGAATTCCGACCCGAGAAGTCTCACATGGTGTGTAGGTCAGAAGGGGCGTTCGACGAGTAGACGGTTCTGCAGAGTACCAGTGAGCGCACAGGTTGATGGTGTGCGCCCGGTCGTCCGAGACAGCGGCTGACGGCCAGGACTTGGGCAGACGTCAGACGTCGGGGTTCGGTGTCGGCCGGACCGCTTACTCTTGATCTTGCTGGCGACGGTCCAGCAAACTATCGCGGCTTCGGCCGGTGAAGGAGAGATATGACGGACAGTGAGCTGCCGGCCCGCGGTGCGGTGTTCTGGCCGGTGGGTACCGGGGACAGCAGCACCATCGTGCTCGACGACGAGATCGTGATGCAGGTCGACCTGCACGACCTTGCGATGGCGCAGGACGAGGACACCCCGCATGTGCCGGTCGTCGATCGGCTCATCGAGGCACTGCCCACGGTGGATGGGGAGCCGTATCTCGCAGTGTTCGCGTTGACGCACGCCGACAAGGACCACTGCCTCGGATTCGAAAATCTGCTCTCGCGTGTCCGCATCGGTGAACTGTGGGCAACGCCGAGGATGTGGCGTGAACTCGCAGACCCGGGCGCCCCGGATCCGTGCCCCGACGCGAAGGCGTTTCAGGAGGAGTCCGAGCGCCGGGTGGCCGCCACGAAGAAGGCCGTCGCTGCCGGAAACGCACCGGTCAGTGGTGATCGGATCCTCGTCATCGGCTACGACTCCGACCACGACGATCATGCGTACTCCGAGCTGCCGGACAAGTACCTGTCCGGGCCGGGCAAGTCGGTGAGCATTCTCGACGAGCACGACTGTGCGGACCGGTTCGAGGCGTTCTTCCATGCCCCGTTCGTCGACGACTGCGCCGCCGAGCGCAACGAAACGTCGCTGGCGATGCAGATCACCCTCACCGACGAGAGCGGTGTCGACGGCAAGATGCTGCTGTTCGGCGACCTCGCCCACGACACGATCATGAAGATCTTCAACTACAGCGTCGACCACGACCGCCAGGAGAAGTTGGAGTGGGATCTGCTGCTCGCGCCGCACCACTGCTCGAAGAAGGTCATGTACATCCCGGTCGACGGCAAGGACGTCCTGCAGCCGGACGTGCTGGACGCTCTCTCCGCCAACGCCCGTCACGACGGCGTCGTCATCGTCAGCAGCAGCGACAAGTTCCGTGCCAAGGACGAACCGGGGATGAACCCGCCGCACCGGAAGGCCCGCGACCGGTATCAGGACATCGCGGAGTTCATCTGCACGATGTCGTGGGGCAGCGAGGACGCTCCGTCCCCAGTGGTCTTCGGTGTGGACGCTTCCGGCCCGCGGATCATCCGCGAGTCGGTGTCCGCCCTCGCTGCCAGTGCCGGGTTCGCCAAGTCCGCCACGACCCCGAGCCGTCGCCGTCTGGCCGCGGTGACGGCCGCGGCTGTGACCTTTGCGCAGACACTGCCCGCAACCGCGGCGGAATCGCAGCCGACCGGCCCCGAGCGTGTTCAGGACGCGATCGCCGCCGACCGTGGCGGTGCCAGCGCGCCCGCTGCACCGGTCGGGTTCGGTCGTTGAACGAGCTGGCGGCGGCACAGCTCGCCGACCTCGCAGAGAGTAGCGACGGCGCAATCGAGGTTCTGGCAACCGCGGACGGGACTGGCACGACGACGTTCACCGTCTCCCTCGATACCCACGGGATCACCACCGGCAACGGTGGTATCACGGTGCGTGACCGGGAGAAGTTCGAATTCATTGTCTCCGACACGTTCCCGTACCAGCACCCCACAGTCAGTGTCTCCCACCGCCGGTGGGCCGGCACCCCCCATGTGCAGTGGGGCCGGGTGCTGTGCCTCTACGCTGCGCCGTCGGTCGAATGGAACCCGAGCGACGGGATGCGCGGCCTGGTCTCCCGGCTGACCTTGTGGCTGCAGCGCGCCGCCGAAGGAACGCTCGACCCGGAAGGCCAGCCACTGCACCCACCTGTGGCCTATACCGGCTCGGGGGCTGGCCAGATCATCGTCAACCCTGACCTCGGTGACCGCGTGCCGTGGGCGAATGACGACTCGGGCGCGACTGCGACCGTGTACGCCTGGTGCAGCCGCAACGGTCAGCGAGTCGACGTCCACGAATGGCTGACCGATACCGAACTCCTCGACCGCGTTCTGGCCGAAGACTTCGTCGCGGTCGACGACTTCGGCCTTCCGTACTTCATCGCTCCTGCACTGCTGATCAGCGACGAAGTCGCGTTCGGCTTCGAGTACCCGGACAAGGCGACCATGCTCGCCGACCACCTCGAGAAGGCCGGCATCTCCCGCGACGAACTGCTCCGCACCGTGGCCTTCGCAGCCAGCGCCAACCGGGTCGTCAACTCGCTCGTCGGCCATCCGGACGAGGTCCGCGAAGACGCCCCCTCGGTGGTCATTCTCGGTGCACCGTCGCGTCGAGTGGACGGCACGACCCGGCTCGCGCACCTGGCGTCGTGGCGCTTCGACGATCTGGGAAGCCAGATCACCTCGCTACTGAGTCGGACCCGAGTCGGTCCTGCCGCGGAAATCAAAGACGAGGTACTCGCACTCGCGCACAAGTGGATCGGGTTCGCCGAGACCAAATGGATGAAGGTCTACGAGAACCGCCCGGAGGTCACCCGCCGGCGCGACGACAACACCGCCTCGACCTGGCTGCAGGGAAAACGCGTCCTTGTCCTGGGCTGCGGTGCCCTCGGCGCCCCGATCGCCGAGCACTGCGTGCGAGCCGGCGTCACCGCTCTCACCGTGGCCGACAACGGGTCGGTGTCGCCCGGAATCCTCGTCCGCCAACCCTTCGCCGACGCTGACATCGGCAGAGCTAAGGCCAGGGTGCTCGCCGAACGACTCAACACGATCCGCCGAGACCTCACCGTCAACCATGTCGTCGGCAACGTGGTGAGCACGTTCCTCCGCCCGCACGCGGATCCACCGGCTTTCGACTTGGTGATCGACGCCACCGCGGACATCGGCGCCCGGACCGCGCTCGAGCCTGCCCGCGCCGCCCGCCGAGACGAGTGGCCGCCGGTGATAACCGCGCTGTTCGGCCACCAGGCCACCCGCGGCTTGGTCACCGTGTCGCTCCCCGGCGCTACCGGGGCAGGCCACGACATCCTTCGCCGTACCGCAATCGAATCCCGAAGCGCGGCCCACTCAACCTGGTCAGACGTCGCGGACGACTTCTTCCCCGACCCGCCGCGCACCGACATGTTCTTCCCCGAACCCGGATGCTCCGCACCAACTTTCGTCGGCTCCTCGGTACAGGTCGGCGCCCTGGCCGCCACCCTGTTCTGCGAAGCACTCAATGTCCTCGCCGGCACCACACCGACCGCCGAGGCGCCGATGTCGTGCACCGTGATCCGGCTCCCCGGAGCGGAGCCCACTCGGGCCGCCACGGACCGGCTCACCTGGTCGAACGACGTCACTGTCCCCGAACTGGATGGCGCCTACGAAGTACGGATATCTCAACGTGCCATCACCGAAATGCGGGCCGAGGTCCGCCGGGGCGCCCGCCTGCGCGGGGACCGCGTCGAAACCGGAGGCATGTTGCTCGGAGCCTTCGACGATGCCACCCGCACCGTCCACATCGACGTGGCGACCGGACCCCCGCCGGACAGCGACCTCTCCGAAATCTATTTCGGACACGGCGTGCAAGGAAGCAGGGAAGCGCTCGACCACCACCGCCGCAGTACCGCCAACCAGGTCGGGTTCGCCGGGATGTGGCACACCCACCCCTTCGGCCGTGCTCTTCCGAGCGAGATCGACAAGGCCGGTATGGCGTCGCTCGTCAGCCCGGACGGAACCGGTCGCCGCGCCCTCATGCTGATCCTCGGCGGATACGGGCAGACCTGGCGATCATGGCGTGACCATGGAACGAGACCGGACATCTACGCCCACGTGGTGTCTCGGCAACCGTCCACGAGCGGGGACACACCGGTGGCGCAACCGAGCCCACCTGACACGCAGTACTTTCCTGGCGGCTACGGGTATACGCCGGCGGCGAGTGCGCCGGCGAGTTACTGGCTGCGGCTGCTCGGGAGGCAAGCGTGAAGGAACCCCGCATCGGTCTCGCGCTGTCCGGCGGCGGATTCCGCGCCACCGCGTTCGGGCTCGGCTGTCTGCGAGCCCTCCACGACCGCGACTTTCTGCGACATGTCCGCGTCGTGTCGGGCATCAGCGGCGGCAGCCTGCTCGCCGCCATGTGGGCCTACGGTCCCGAGTCGTTCGACGAGTTCGACGACACGGTAACCAGCCTCCTCCGCAGTGGGCTCCAGCTCGAACTCGTCAGGCGCGCCGCTGGGCCGGGAGCCATCATGCGGAGTGCCGGCAGCACCAGCCATTCCCTTGTCCGGCGCAAACCCCGATCGTTCAATCGGACGAACGGCCTCATCTCGGCGCTCGACGCGCGGGGCTTCGGCAGCAAACCCCTCGACTCGGTGACACACCCGGATCTCGCGACCGTGATCACCGCCACCGACCTCAACACGATGACCACGATGCGATTCGGAAGTGACGTCAGCTCGAACTGGAACCACGGCGACGTGACCGACACTGTCATGGTCTCCGAAGCTGTCGCCGCCTCGGCGGCCTTCCCGCTCCTGCTCCCGCCCGTGGCACGAACATTCACCTTCACCGGACGCGACGGCGACACCCACGAGCAGCAGGTCGTTCTCACCGACGGCGGCGTCTACGAGAACCTCGGCCTGTCCCCGCTGTTGCCGGGCCGCGACCGGTCGTTCACCAGCCACGTGTACGACCTCGACTACCTGATCGTCTCGGACGCCGGTCGCGGGAAGACCCTCACGGAGTCGTCCAACTATTTCCACAAGCGGCTCAAGAGAAGCTTCGACATCACCTACGAGAAGTCGCAGGACGGGGGCCGCTCTCGGCTCCACGAGGTGGGAACTTCCGGGCAGGTTCGAGGAATCGTGCATAGCTACCTCGCGCAACGCGACGACAAGCTCCCCGTGCACCTTGCTGATCTCGTTCCGCGCTCGGCGGTCATCAACTACGGCACCAACTTCAAAAAGGTGGGCCCCGACGATCTGGCCGCCATCACGATCCGCGGCGAGCAACTCACCCGTGTTCTGCTCGCCCACTACTGCCCGGAACTGGGGACCTAACACGACGTGCGTTGCGCAGGACCTACTCGCAAGCGGCCGACAAGTTGTGAGGGTGCTGGATATCCCGGTGGCCTCACAACTGTGGACTTCTTCCCTTCGGACCTCGACTTCGGACACGAGGTGCGCGACAGTTCGCCCAGGTCAAGCGTGGAGCGGTTGCGTTGACGCAACGATGACCGACATAATGTGAGTGCCCGAGGCAGTAGCCGAGGGAAGTGGTTCGTGTAGGAGGTCTCCGGGGCGTAAGTACCCCTGTAGGCAGCCCCACCAAGCGGTTTCCAGCCTTGCGCGCCCATCTCACACGAGGGGCCTCTCCGATCCGGAGGGGCCTTCTTCGTCTCTCAGAGCTTCACCACGGTAATGCGGTGCGCGATCTTCGCCCGCATACTGCCGCTTCGTCCCCAGGCCCAGGCGTGCACGTCCGGGATCCACAACAGCGGGTTAGTGGGCAACCGCGCATTGTCGCAGCAGATGCAACAAGCAGTGCGTGATCTGGAGATTTACGAACCGTTCCGACTCTAGACGTGAACGGATCTACCAGCATCGTTGACGCATGCCGGACCCGGTGCAAGTATGTTGCTTCAAATGCAACCGCCTGTTTTGGGGGTGAAGCGTGAGGGAAGTGCCCGGTTCCGCCCGATTAGTGTTGGTAGATGGGGTCATTCATCTCGACGAGCCGACCGCAGTCTTCAAAGCCATGGTCGAGGGCTGGTCATTGCAACAACGCAGCCGGCTGTTGGCTGCGTCGACGATCGGATCGAGGGCGCGGTTGGTGCGGCGGTTTGCCGAGTTCACCGGCGAGTATCCCTGGCGGTGGACGCCTGGCGACGTCGAGGACTTCACCACCTCGCTGACCTCGGGAACGGATCGTCGAGCTCCATCGACGATCCGCGGTTACCACCTGGCGCTGCGTATGTTTCTCGACTACGTCACCGATCCGCGATACGAGTGGTTGGAGCAGTGCCGCAACCGGTTCGGCGTGATTCCGACGCAGGTCTGCCACGAATGGAACACCGTGGCGCATTTGAGTGACTACGAAGGCAATCCGGAACGCCGACCGATGAGCTACGACGAGCTGCAGGCCTTCTTCGATCACGCCGACGACCGGGTTGACCGGCTCGCCAGGACTGGCCGTAAGGGTGCGTTGACGGCTCTTCGGGATGCGCAGATGTTCAAGACTGCCTACGGTTTCGGGCTACGGCGCCGCGAGCTCGCGCGGCTCGACTTGGCCGACTTGCGGCCGAACCCTCACGTCAGGAAGTGGGGCCAATTCGGGTCGCTGCATGTGCGGTATGGCAAGTCCGTCAAGGGCGGGCCACCACGACGGCGGACAGTGCTCGCCGTGCCGGAGTTCGACTGGGCATTGGAAGGAATGCGCCAGTGGGTCGAGCATGGTAGACCAAAGTACCGAGCGAGGCAGCATCCGGCCCTGTGGGTGACCGAGCGGGTCAGCCGCGTCTCGATGCGCTATATCGACGAGCGATTTGCGCAGTTACGCAATGAAGTTGGTTTACCTTCCGAGCTGACGCTGCACTGTCTTCGGCACTCGTACGTCACGCATCTGGTCGAGTTCGGCTATCCCGAAAGGTTCGTACAGGAACAGGTCGGTCATGCGTTTGCCGCCACGACCGCGATCTACACCTCGGTCAGCAACGACTTCAAGAACCGCACCCTGGCGGCAGCGCTGAGCCGGGTGTACTCCACGACAGGAGAGCAACCGTGACCGACAAATTGACCATCCGCTGGCATCTGCGCCAGATCATGGCAACCCGCGGCATGTTCCAAACCACCGACCTGGTCCCGCTGCTCGCTGAGCGAGACATCCATTTGTCACGCGAGCAAGTCTTCCGGCTGGTCACCAAGACACCGCAGCGACTGAACATGGATATCCTGGCCGCACTGTGCGACATCCTCAATGTCGGCCCCAGCGACCTGATCGAACCGATCGCGCAACCACGGCACGAGAGCAAGACCGGTACCGAGGAGTCGGGGCCGTCGGGCATCGGCGAGCTCCGGCCCGTCCGCGCCCGTGTCCGTCGACCCGATCAGGATCGTCCGGGGCCGTCGGTCTGATGGTCCGTTGCAGCACGCTCACCTCCACGCAGACGCTCGACGCGCTGGTCGCCGAGATCGCAACGGTCGAGCCGGAACTGGCCGCAATGACCATCCGCGGCATCCTGGAAGTCCTGGTCCCGCGACCCGAGAAACGAACAATACTCCTGCAGCACTTCGACCGTTTTCCGAATCTGTTGACCTCGGGTGATCCACTCATCCCGCCCATCGTTCAACGGTTACTCGAACGGTTGGCCGCCGCTGGCGCGGTGAGAATCGTCAGGCCGCACTGCGCGGTCTGCGGCGGTGAGAAGATCCTGTGCCGACGTCTCGCCGATGGCCGGAAGGCCTGCGCGCATTGCGGACGGGAGGCCGACCCCAAACCGTGCTCCCGGTGCGGAAACATGCGGGTCATCACGCGCCGGACCAGCACCGAGCAGCTCTGCCTACGCTGCTACCGGCACGACCCGATCTCACACAAGACATGTTCGCGCTGCGGACGTGACACCTACGCTGTCGTCCGAATCGAGTCCGGATCGCTCTGCACCACCTGCGCGCCACGCAAACTCGAGCGATGCGGCCAATGCGGGCACGACCGCAATCCACGAACGATCCTGCTCGGAGCACCCATATGCCGGCTCTGCTACGAACAGCTGCGCCGCAATCCCGGCACCTGCCCCGCATGCGTGCAGATCAAGATCCTCGCCTACCTGTCCGACGACGGACGCCGAATCTGCGCGACATGCGCTGGCGAACCTTCTCTGTTCGCGTGCGCCGACTGCGGACGCGAGGACCACCAGTACGGACGAAGATGCGCAGTCTGCGTGCTCACCGAGCGAGCAACGGCCCTGCTCACCACCGCCGACGGCACCGTCAATCGTGCCCTCGGGCCCGTCCTTTCTGCACTACTCGCCGTCGACCGACCCAAATCGACCCTGTTCTGGCTCCAGCAAAGCCAAGGGGCCGACCTGTTGCGGCGCATGGCCATCGGCGACATCGCAATCAGCCACGACGCCCTCGACGCCTTGCCACGCACTCGCGCACTGGACTACCTCAGGGACTTCCTCACCGCGCTGGGCGTCCTGCCACCGCAGCACGTCGAGCTCGAACGCCTCACCCCCTGGCTGCGCACCATGCTCGCCGACCTGCCCGCCGCAGATGCACGAGTGGTGCACCCCTACGCCGAATGGCACGTACTCCGCCGCACCCGAGCGAAGGCAGAGCGCGGACAACTCACCGCCGCCGGCGCCCGCAACGGTCGGGCACTGATCCGCACCGCCGGCCACTTCCTCGGCTGGCTCACCGAGCACGGCACAACGCTGACGACGGCACGGCAATCCCACCTGGACGAGTACCTCGTCGAACACCCCGGCCGCGTCCGGTTCCTCGACGGATTCCTCACCGGGGCGCACGACCGACGCCTCATCGCCGACCTCCGCACACCCCGTCAGCAGCGCAGCGAGCCCGATGTCACGCTCGCCGACGATCATCGCTGGACGATCGTCGAGGAACTACTCCACGACGAGACCCTGCCCCTCGATACCCGTGTCGCGGGTCTGTTTGTCCTACTCTTCGGACAGCCCGTCACACGAATCTGCCGCATGACACCCGACCAGATCGCCACCACCGGCCCCGAGGTCACCGTCCGATTCGGCGACGATCCCATCCTGCTTCCCACACCGCTCGACGAACTCACCCGGGCACTACTGCACCGTCGTGGAAGAGCCTCTTACGCAAGCAAACCCAACCGCTGGTTGTTTCCAGGTGGACACCCCGGCCGACATCGCAGTGCAGACGTGCTCCGCAACCAACTCGCACAGGCCGGGGTCACCGTCCGTCCGGCGCGAAACGCCGCACTCCTCCAGCTCGCAGCAGAAGTTCCCGCACCTATCCTCGCTGACCTCCTCGGTATCAAACCGGGCACAGCTGTCAACTGGGCTGCTCTGGCTTCACAAGACTGGGCCGGCTACACCGCGCTCCGCGCCGAGAACCGAACAGAGGGCTCCGGGAGTATCGCGCACAACGAATAACGGATCTCCGCCAGTACGGTCGTGGGTGTACACGAACGGGGGACTTCCGCCGAGTTCGTCGCGGATGATGCGGTTGTCCTCGCGGTCTTGATCGCAGGACTCGATGACCACATTGGTCACCGCCATTTGTGCCAGGTCGCGGACGGCAGCGGCGAGGGTGACATCGCGGGCCTGCCGCTCGTTCACCTTCTTCGACGTCATCAGGTAGATCCGGCTGGTCGCTTCGAGCCGGGCGACCTCGGAGACGATCTTCGGGGCCAGCTTCTTTCCGACACCGGTCATGTGGATCCGCGGTATGCCCGGGCGGCCGGAGTGCGTTCATCTGCTTGCGGAGGCTCGTGAGGTCGCTGGGGGCGACGGTCACGGCGCACAGGGCGTACTCGCCCCGTTTGGATTCGTCGATGAACGCATGCACGCGGAGCAGTCTCTCACCCCCTGCGGACAACCTTCGCAGGCTTGTCGGCCTTGAGGTCGCGACAAGCCTCGATCAACCGGTGAAGGTGGGTGTCCACACTATCCAGGCTCGGAGTGCCGTGTGTTCTTCCTCTACGCCGCCACGCAAAACAGTTTATGACCTCTACATACGACACGTCCCCTTCGTCTTTGACGTCGACCTGACGGTTCTGGGTAGGGGGGCTCCTGCCCACGCGTGGCGGCGTGACCGGATACTACGGCTGTGACAAGAGTCGAATGGGTGGTCCTGGGCGCCGCTGTCGTTGCGGTCGTTGCCGCGGGCATGGCTGGAATTGCGCTGTGGCGTACGCGATCGGATATACCCAAGCGTTCGGCGGAGACCGGGCTCTTGGTGTGGTATCGAACTTCGTTGGGTGCGGCCGTGGTCGCGGGGTTTGCGCTGTTCGTACTTGTTGGCACCGGCATGGCAAAGGAGTGGGTGGCGCAACGTTTCAGCGGTGTCATGGCTCCGCTGGGAGTTGTCGTCGCGGCGGCGATCGCCTCCGCTGGAGCTGCCCGATTGACCATCGCCCAGAGCCAGACGACCGAGAAAGCTCGTCTCGAGGATGCAGAGAAGGAACTCTGGAACAGATTCGACAGCGCAGCAAGGCAACTCGCAGATAAGACGCACTTCGCGATTCGGGTTGCCGGTGTCTATTCCTTCGTCGGACTGGCCGACGACTGGCTCCGTCACCATCGGCGACGCGCGGACGCCGACAATCCGGCGTCAAATCCCAGTGCCGAGTGCGAGACGATCGTCGACACGTTGTGTGCATACCTGCGTCAGAACACCCACAAGGCGAAGAAGGTCAAAACTCAGAACGCCGAGAGGGTCGTCAACGAGGCAATCATCACTCAGCTCCGGCTGCACATGGGCACGAAGAATGCGAAACCCGATGACCCCGTAGAGAAGCCTGCAGTGCAGGGCCTTTGGGCCGATCGTGGGCTGGTGCTCGACCTTCACGGGGCTGACTTGTCACGCTCATTGATGTACAACGTGGACTTCCGCAAGGCCGTGCTCACCGATGTGGACCTGTACGACGTGGACCTGTCTGGCGCGAGGCTCGACGGCGCCAAGTTGCAGCGCGCCGATCTGTGTAAAGCAGATCTGAGTGGGGCCACCCTGAAGGACGTTGACTTCGAGGACGCGACCTATGACGACGACACGAAGTGGCCGAGCAACTTTTCCCCTCCGGTCTCGACCAAGAAACTGCCAGCCGGCGGCGCCCACCGGGTCAAATTCGGCGTAGCAAGCGTCGGTGTTGTGGACCCCGGAACGGCCGCCCAGTCAACTCCCACCGGTCCGCGAGTTCGGTGAGGTCGTAGATTTCGGGGCCGTCGAGGCCGGAGTCGAAGAACACCACCGGCACAGCGGGTTCGACGCGCCGAGCGTGGTGGAGGACGACGGGGAGTCCTTGCCGCCGGAAACGCAACGTAGCCGTCGGTGGGCGGCGGTAAGGGTCTCGGTCCGAGCGGCGATGTCAGCGCCGGCCGCGGAACTGCTCTTTGGCCGATGGTGCTCGAATCCCGCGCAAGGCGGCGAGGTCAGGCCGGGGTCCGGTGTCGTCACCACAAAGTGTGGCTACGACGTCGTCCCGACAATGGCCTCGACGTGTGCGTAGGGTTGGCATGGAACCTATGGCCCATATGGGTGCTAATAGCGGGTCGAACGGTGTGATGGTGGGTGCGGGGCCGAGATGCGACATGGCCGTCACGCTCCTCGGTACCGGTGGTGTGCTGCGGTTGAATGGACGGCATGGGGTCGTCCGCGGTGGAGCAGCTGTGGCAGACGTTGTTCGAGAACGGGTTGGCGTTGGTGTGCGTCCGGGGTCCGCAGTGAGTGGGCGGATCTGATGACGGTCGGGGACCAAGCAGGGGAGCTGATCTGGCTGGCCCGGGAGGCCAGCGAGATCGCCGAGCAGTACCCCCCGCAACACCGGCCACCGTTCGTGACGGCGCTGGAACTGACCGCGGCAGCCTCGGATGTGGCATGGCCGCGTATAACACAGGGCACCCGACGGTCGCGGAGGCCGCGGATCGGATCGCCGGTTGCGGGCGTGCGGACACGCTACTTCGGTGATGACTCCGTTCGGTATCAAAGATGGAACTGAACGGGGCCGCTCCGAGGGACGCCGCGGCCGGTGGGGGCGACTCGACGACGACACCAACTCGATGATCACGAGTTGATGCCGAGGGGCGCTGACGAGATGTGCCGGACGGTCGGCGGTGCCCCAACCGCCGCTGCCGTCGTCAGAGGCGCCCCGTTCCCGGCCCGTTCCTGTTGCAGCGCCGCCAGGATGCGCCTTTGCATCGATCGCTTGCACTCAGCTGCCGGAGTTGAGCCGTCTGTAGATACTGGGCAAGATTTCCCCGAGTAGCTTCTGGGAGAGATCCCTATTGTTGAGGATCTGCGTCGACAGGTCGGCTGAGGAGTCCATAGCACCGATTACGGCATCAGTGAAGACGTTGTCGATGTCGGGACTGGCGGAGAACTGGGCGAGGGTGTTGGTCTTCGCCTGCTCCTGGAGGGTCTCGGATTCCTCGAGTCGGTCCGTGATGTGGGTGACGACGTTGCGGACGCTGGAGTCGGGGTGATCGCCGGAGAACAGGTCGTTGATCTTGGCGATGACCTCCTCGAGGGCGACCATCTCGGGATCCTTCACGGTTCCGGTGCCAGCGTCTTTGGCCGGCTGCAGCTGTACCCCGGCGGTGAGGGTGCCATTCTGCTCGGCCTGTTGGTGGTGACCGAGGTAGTCGATGGTGACTGCGGCCAGGTCGATCGGTGTCTGTTTCTCCCCACCGGTGAGCTGTGGTGCGAGAAGTTTGAGGTAGATCGCGAGCTTCTCGAGCCAGGGGTTCTCGTAGTCGAACAGTTGAGACAGGAACTCGTACTGCCGCACATAGGTGCCGACGTCCTTGCGGAACATCACACACCGGGGAAGGCCAGCACATTGTTGATCTGGTTCGGGAAATCCGAGCGTCCGGTGGCCACGATCGCCGCATGCTTGCGGGCGATGTCAGGGTGGATCTCCGGGTCCGGGTTCGACAACGCGAACACGATCGAATCCGTCGCCATCGTCGCGATCAGCTCCTCCGGCACGGTGCCCGCGGACACCCCGAGGAACACATCCGCGCCGTCGAGGGCCCGGGCGATGCCGCCGCGGCGGCCGGCCGGGTTGGTGCGGGCGGCCAGGTCGACCTTGACCTCGTTCAGGTCCTTGCGGTCGGCCGAGACGATGCCCTTCGAGTCGAGCACCGTGACATCGGCGATCCCGGCGGCGAGCAGGATGTTCGCGCAGGCCACACCGGCGGCGCCCGCACCGGAGATGCCACCCGCAGATCGTGGATGTCGCGGTCCTGGACCTTGACCGCACCCTCGAGCGCGGCGAGGACGACGATCGCGGTGCCGTGCTGGTCGTCGTGCATGACCGGGCAGTCCAGGGCCTCGATGACCCGCTTCTCGATCTCGAAGCGGCGCGGCGCGGAGATGTCCTCCAAATTGACGGCCCCGAAGCTCGGGCGCAGCCGGATCAGGGTTTCGACGATCTCGTCGGGGTCCTTGGTGTCCAGGACCAGCGGGATCGAGTTCAGGCCCGCGAAGTTCTTGAACCGGGCGGACTTGCCCTCCATCACGGGAAGTGATGCGCGGGGGCCGATGTCGCCGAGGCCGAGGACCGCGGAGCCGTCGGAGACGACGACCACGAGGCGGCTGGTCCAGGTGTATCGGTCGGCGAGGGTCTCGTCGGCGGCGATGGCTCGGGAGACCTGAGCGACGCCGGGCGTGTAGGCGATGGACAGGGCGCGCTGGGTGTCGAGGGCGGTCGTGGTCTCAACCGAGAGCTTCCCCCCGATGTGGCCGGCGAAGATCTCTTCGTCGGTCAGCTCGACCTTCTGCGGTGTGGTGGATTCGGACACGACAGTCACGGCTGATACTCCTGGTGTGGAACTGGGTTTCGGGGGTGGAAAATTGAGTCCGGAATTTGGCGTGGGCTTGCCGCAGCATGGGGTGCAGCTTCAGCGCACGTGCAGTTCGTGGGGTTAACCGCATTCGCGGGACGGTGTCGAGCAGTCGTTCGGCGCTGAGGAGAGGGCGAGGCGACGTCGATCGTTTTCCGTCGTGCCTCCCCAGACGCCGTGCTCGCCGACCGCGAGTGCGTGACTGCGGCATTCGCGCTGAACGGGGCATTGAGCGCATACGTGTTTCGCGGCGCGTTCCCGCCGAAGGCGGTCGCCGCGGGGTTCTCCGTCATAGGTGAAGAAGAATTTGGTGTCCATCGAGCGGCATTGGGCCTGCCATCGCCACGACCATTCGTCGCTGTTCACAGGATCGTCTTGTTCCTGCGCCACAGAGTGCATTGGCAGATCTCCAGTACTTGTGATGTTCGGCGGTGGATCGGGGTCTAGCCTCGATCTTTCGTGCGTCCAGTTGAACAGGAGGTCTTTATAGGTCGTTTTGTTCGTAAGCTCGTCGTCGCTTGCCGGTGCAAGTCCGGTCCGGGTAGCTGCCAGGTGGCCCGGTAGCAGGCTGGCGGCTTCATCTGGAAACGGATGTGGTCGAAGCCCAGCGTCAGAAGCCCTGCAAGGGGGAGCGAAGATGCGGTCCGCAGCATGAAGCGAAGTCTGCGGCGTCGTTAGAGGTCTCTGCCCGTGAGGGTGGGGGTGAAGAGAGTGCCGAGCCGCCGAAATCACGGTGAAGGCCTATGGAAGGCACCGAAGACCTGGATGTGCAGGTGCCGACGAACTCTCCGGCGTAGGGGACGTGGAACGTATCGACAGTGACGACGGGAACTGGAGAGACCCTCCCCAGCCCGATCATCTGCGAGGTGTTCATGGTGGCGACATCGTGGACACGGTGATCGGAAGCGGTGACGCTCTATAACCAGTGATCCTGGGAAATGAGTCGTCTGCTGGAAGGGAGTCGGAGGCGGCCATAGTACTGATCGAGCCTGCAGGACAACACAACCTGAGGTGAGGGAAGGGCCGCTACGTGTGTCGATGTGTGATGATGTGAAGGAGGTGCCCGGTGAGTGCCATGAAGGTGGCTAGTCCCGCCGCGAGCGGATCTGTTCCGCTCGATTCGGTGCGTGCCTTACAGCACACGCTCTACCGGACAGCCAAGGCAGATTCCGGTAGACGGTTTCACACGCTGGGGGACAAAATCGTGCGCAGCGATGTCCTCATGCGTGCGTGGTTTCAGGTGCACCGCAATCAGGGTGCATCCGGTATCGACCGCATCACTGTGGACCAGGTCAAGGAGTACGGGGTGACCCGTCTACTCGATGAGCTGGCCACCGAACTGCGAGAGGGACGATATCGTCCGTTGCCGGCACGTCGGGTGCTGATCCCGAAGCCCGGAACCGGAGAACAGCGTCCCCTGTCCATCCCCGCAGTTCGTGACCGTATCGTGCAAGCCGCGACCAAGATCGTGCTCGAGCCGATCTTCGAGGCAGACATGCACGACTGCTCGTTCGGGTTCCGCCCCAAGAGGTCGGCGCACGACGGATTGCAGGTCCTCGTCGATGAAGCATGGCGGGGACGACGGTGGGTGGTGGAGACGGACATCGCCGAATGTTTTGAGGCGATTCCGCATGACCGGTTGATGAAGGCGATCGAGGAGCGAGTCTGCGACCAGTCCGTCCTGAGGCTGCTGCGCGCAATGCTGCGTGCGGGAGTGATGAGCGACGGAGTGGTTCGCAGGGCGGTTACTGGAACGCCGCAAGGAGGGGTCCTGTCTCCGATGTTGGCGAATGTTTATCTGCACCAGATCGATCGGGTGTGGGATGTCCGCGAGCACGGGGTATTGGTCCGCTACGCCGACGACGTTGTGGTGATGTGCCGGACTCGGCGGCAGGCCGAGGATGCGCTTACGCATCTTCGTATCCTGTTGGCGGAGTTGGGTCTGACACCGAAGGCGAGCAAAACCAGAATTGTGCACCTCAGCGAGGACGGTGAAGGCCTCGATTTTCTGGGGTTTCACCATCGCTGGGTGCGCAGTCAGGGCCGCAGTGGCGCGAAGGGAATCGGGTTCCTCGCTCGGTGGCCATCGGACAAGGCGATGACACATGCTCGGGACGTGATCCGTGAGTTGACGGTTCGGTCTCGGCTACTGTTGAGTGTGAACACAATCGTGGGAGCCGTGAATCGGTTCCTGCGTGGGTGGACGGGGTATTTCAGATATGGGAACTCGTCTGTGAGGTTCGCGAAGATCAGGGATTACGCGTTGATGCGGTTGGCAGGTGTGATCGTCAAGCGGCACAAGCGAAGTCGTGCGTACGGTCGGTCGGTGGTGTACTACCAATCCGACGACCAACTCGGCCTGATCAGTCTTGAGGGAACCGTCTATGCCCCCAGGCCTTTCCGGGCGTGGCGGAGGAAGCCGAATGTTGGCGGTGAACGACCTCGGTGAGCCGTGTGCGGGAGAACCGCACGCACGGTTCGACGGGCGGGGACTGGAAACGGAGCGCTTTGGCCAGGGACACGAAGAAGAACAGTCGAAGGGGAAACCGTTCGGCTCATCGCGGCTTCGTGACCTACCGTCAGAATCTGCCACCGCGCCAGCCCCCGACCCTACCTGAGTCCCCTGGGTCGGCCTGAGCGGTTTCGGATTGGTGGTCGCTGTCGCTGATCCGGTGTCGGGCAGCGATGAGCTGCCCGACGCGGTCGGGTGGCGTCGGGGT